>NZ_JBVHLU010000024.1:0-104782 GCF_055558835.1 Embleya sp. NPDC025285 | reverse complement strand
GCGGGGCTGTTTCGCCTCAAGCGCCGGCGGGGCTGGGTGGCCTCATGCGCCGGCGGGGCTGTTTCGCCTCAAGCGCCGGCGGGGCTGGGTGGCCTCATGCGCCGGCGGGGCTGTTTCGCCTCAAGCGCCGGCGGGGCTGGGTGGCCTTAAACGCCGGCCGGGCTGTTTCGCCTCAAGCGCCGGCGGGGCTGGGTGGCCTTAAACGCCGGCCGCGCTGTTTCGCCTCAAGCGCCGGCGGGGCTGGGTGGCCTCATGCGCCGGCCGGGCTGATTGGCCTCAAACGCCGGCGGGGCTGTTGGGTCGGGTTGTGGTTGCCCGGCCGGCGTTTGTGGGTGGTGCCTACATCGCCACGTCCATGATCAGGTCTGCCAGGGACTCGTCGACGCGGTTGAGTTCCTGGGCGTAGCGGCGCATTTCGCCGCTCTCGCGCTTTGCATCGGACTCGCCTTGTTCCTTGGTGCGGAGGGCCGCGCCGACCTCGTCGCGGATCGACTTGATCTCCGCGTCCAGGCCCTGGGCGATCGCGTCGCGCATCTTGCGGAGTTGTTTGACGACCTCTTCGCCCAGGTTGGTGACATCGGTGTCGGCCTGCTTGCGCAGTTCCAACTGGACCTGTTCGGCGACCTGTTCCTTGAGGCGGCGGTTGGCCTTGTTCAGTTGCAGCGCGCCCTTGAACACGGTCGAGCCGAGCACCGCGCCGAGGATCACGAACGGGCCCAGACCGACCAGGAACGCCGCCGTGCCGACCGCGATCTGCGGCAGCAGTGCGGTGAGCATCGACCGGAGGTTGAACTTGCCGCCGGAGACCGCCGTCGCCGGGTCGAGCACGAAACTGACCGCGTCCGCGAGCAGCCGCTCGATCGGTGTCGAGGGCTTGCCGTCCTCGTCCGTGCCGACCGGCCCCGACGTGAGCGACGCGCGGATCTCGTCGATGCGCGTGACGAACTGCTTCACGTCGTCGTCGATCATCCGCTCCATATCCTCGACGCGACGAGAGACGAGCGGCTTGAGCTCGTTCTCCTGCCACTGCGCGAACTCGACCTGGACCCGCCCGGAGAGATGGTCGGTGATCTCCTTGACCGCCGCCTCCATTTTCTCGCGCGCGTTGAACGGATTGGCGCCGATGGTGTTGCTCGGGTCGTACTCCTGCGCCCAGTTCGGGATGTTCGCGGCGACCCGGTCCATGAACCGCCGGGTCGCGGCCTCCACCTCGCCGCGGGTCTCGCGCAGGTGCTCCTCCATCTGCGCGACGATCACCCGCCGGTTCTGCTCCAGCCGGGTCAGCGGGCCCTGGACCCGTTCGTAGGTGGCCCGCAGCTCCTCGACGTCCTGGGTCAGCAGCGCCTCCTTGCGGTCGATCTGCTCGCGCGCCTCGATCAGCAGGTACTTGAGCTCGCGCGCGGGAGACAGGATCTTCGCCCGACCGCGCTCCCGGGTCAGGAACTCCTCCAGACCGCGCTCCAGTTCGGGCATCCCGGAGCCGGCCAGCAGGTCCGGGTCGCCCTTCTGCCGGCCGGTCAGCGCGGCCCGGGCGTTCACGAAGAACACCCGGTCGGGGCGGGAGAGATAGGGGGAGAGACGCTTGCGGATCTCCCGCTGTACGTCCTCGCGCTCCTCCTCCTCGACCAGGTTGATCTTGTTGCCGACGTAGAAGACGTCCTCGTGGCCGCGGGCCTTGACGTGTACGTCCAGGAAGAGCTGCTCGCTGCGCGACATCGCGGCCTGGCAGTCCACCACGAACACCAGCACGTCGGCCTGTTCGAGGTAGTTCAGGGTGACCTTCTCGCGTTCCGGGGCCTCGTTGAGACCCGGCGAGTCGACCACCACGACGCCGTTGCGGCACAGTTCCAGCGGCCAGCGCACCACCGCCCGCTCGTACGGGTTCGGGGTGTTGTCGTCGTCCGCGCCGATGGTGACGTAGTCGGCGATCTCGTCCACGCCGACGGTCAGCGGTTCGCCCGCCGTACCATCCGCCTCCAGCGGATAGATCAGCGCGGAGCGGGTGTCACCCCACGTGACCTCGTTGATGATCGCGGTGCACGGCCGGGCGAACGAGGGCAGCACCTTCTCGCCCAGCATCGAGTTGATCACCGTGCTCTTGCCGCGCTTGAACTCGCCGACGATCATCACCTTGAACGCCTCGGACGCGGCCCGCTGCTTCAACGAGTCCAACTTCTTGACGCCCGCGCCGATCCGCAACCCGGCCACGATCGGCGTGAGCCGGTCGATCAGGCCGACCAGGGTCTCCTGCCGTGCCCGCCACGCGCCGTAACCCGCGTAGGCCCCATCGGCCGCCCCGTGACCCTTGTCCACCCTGAACGCTCCCCTCCTCGACGGCGTCTCAGCCTCTGGCGCCCAGCATGGTGTCGAGCTGAACCCCGAGCTGCTCGCTGCGCGAGACCAGATCCTGCCATGCGGGTCCATCGGTGCCGACCTTGGCCAGCGCGGTCCGGCGATCCGTCCGCCACGCCTTCTGGCCCCGCACCGCCTCGTCCATCACCCCGGCGTACAGCGTGTGCAGGCGCTTGGAGACCTCCTCGGAGAAGCCGCCGAGCACGTCCTCGACCATCGGCTCCAGCGCCTTCATCGCCTGGGCGCGCTGTGCCTCGGTCAGCGACGTCGACTTGACCTCGCCGAGCACCATGCCGCCCGCCGAGGCGGCCATGCTCGCGCCCATCGGCAGCGCGGAGACGCCACCGGTGAGCGGGATCAGCAGCGCGCCGAGGACGGCGAGGCCGGTCGGGCCGATCCGCCAGGCGAGCTTGCGGCTCTTGAGGTCCTTCAGACCCAGCGACTCCGCCTCGCCGAGTTCGAACTCGGTGGAGAGCTGCTCGACCTTCTCCAGCCGGTATCCGCTGCCGCGCCCGAAGTGCAGCTTCATCTTCGCGTCCAACCACTGCACGTCGGCCTGCACGCTGGAATGCAACTGGGCCTCGAACTTCTTGGCCAGCGCGGTCAGTTCACGACGCAGGCGGAACGGCAGGTCGCGTTCCCACCAGGTCCGGGGGTCCGGCGCGCGCTCCATCTCGTAGCGCATCGTGTCCAGCAGGTCGCCGCGGGAGAGCTGGAGGTGCTCGCGGAACTTCTCCGCGGTCTGCGTGCGCCGCTGCTGGAGTTCGACCCGGACCTTGCCCCACTCGGAGGACATCCGGTCGATCTCCACCTCGGACCGCTCGGCGGCGCGCTGCCGTTCGGCCGCGCCGAGCTCGGCCGCGGCCAGGCCGTCCCGGCCCACCTGGGCCATCTCGCCCAGCAGCGCGAGTAGTTGGCCGGCGGTCTGCCGCGAGCGCATGCTGCGCCGGCCGCCGGAGGTGGAGTACTCGGTGATCCGCTCCAGCACGCCGGCCACCGGCGAGAGGTCCTCGCGATGCGGACCGGCCAGCACCTGGAGGATCGGCGAGATGCGGCGCACCCGGCCGCCGAGGTAGTCGACGATGTCCTCGCGCTCGTCCTCGTCGACGGTGTCCAGCTTGGACACCACCACGGTGATCCGCGGCACGTGCCGGGCGATCACCTCTTCCTCCAGGAACGCGGTCTCGGACAGGCCGAGCGGTGCACTCGCGGAGACCACCATCAGCACCGCGTCGCTCGCCGAGACCGTGCGCCGGACCAGGTCCTCGGTCCGGCGGTCGTGCTCCTCGGCGTCCTCGCCCTTGCCGCGCCCGGCGTTGATGCCCGGGGTGTCCACCAACTCGATGTCCAGGCGGGCCAGTTCGGGTTCGGCGACGAGCACCCGGACGCCGATCAGCCGGGCCGCGTCCGAGTCCCGACGCTCACTCAGCCGGTGCACCTCGTCCCAGGACGCGGACACCGCCGGCCGCGGCTCGGCCCGCCCGTCGGCGAACTGCAACTCCAGGCGCGGCTCCGGTCCGGAGGCGATCACCAGAGGCACGGGCGTGTGTCGACCCTCGGGCAACACCGGGGCGCCGAGCAGTCGGTTGATCAGCGAGGTCTTGCCGCGGCCGAATTCGCCGACCACCGCGACGCGCAGTCCCGGCCGGCGCATCCGCGCCCGCAGTCGGTCCAGTTCACCGGCGATCGCGTCCAGGCCGAAATCGTCGGCGATCTTGTGCGCGTCGTTGATCCGCCGGCCGAGCGTGGTCGCCGACGGCGCCTGCTTGACCAGGCTGGTCACCGATCCGGGCGGGGGCGGCGCGGACGCGGGTACGGCCGGCGCGTCGGCCGGGGTGCCGTGCGGGGTGACGGGCGTACGCGGTGCCGGCGGCGCGGGCGCGACGACCTGCGCGGCCGGTGCGGCCTGCGGCATTCGTGCGGCCGGCGGCGAGGCGACCGGCGTCGGCCCACCCGACGCACCCGACCCGCCGGATCCACCCGGGCCACCCGCGCCGGACGGGCCGCCCGCGAGGCGGCCCGCCCAGTCCGGATTCGGCCCCGGAACGGTCGAGGCATCGCCCGCCGGGCGCGGACCCGGAGCCGGGGCCTGCCTCCGGTCCGCCGTCTGCCCCGACGGGCCGGGTCGGCCGGTGGGCGAGTCGCCCGAGTCGCGACGCGGCGCCGCCTCACGCGGCGCACCCGCGCGCAGCCACGAGGCGGTGCTCGGCACGAGCTGGTGGTACGCGGCCACCGCGCCGGAGGGCATCACCCGCGCGTACAGCCCGGCGAGGATCTTCGGTCCGCCCTTCGCGTCCGCCTCGGGGTCGGCCAGGAAGCGGCCGAGCGACTGGAAGAAGCGGGCCCGCTCGGCCAGCCCCTCCGGCCGCATCGACAGCGCCCAGGCGGCCTCGTCCCCGATCGTGCTCTCGACCGACTTCGCGACCTCGGGCAACTCGGTCAGCTTCACGTGCCGCAGCACGTCCTCGGACGGCCAGGCCCACTGGACCGCACCCCACACCGGGTGGATCGGCAGTTCGCGGCGCCCGGGGGTGGCCTTGCCGACCCCGATCAGGCTCCACAACGTCCAGCCGGCCGCGGTGCGCTCGGGCACCGGCGGCAGCGCCACCGACTCCATGGTGACCCAGCCGCGCAGCTCGTCGCTGCGGTGGATCCCGCTCAACAGGCCCGCGACGCCGGGGCGTCGGCGCGGCTGTACCTGCGCGGCCTGGCGCAGCACGTGTTCACGATCGAACGACATGTGTGGTCCCTACTCCCATCGAATCCGTTGTGATGTCGAACGATCAGGCGTGCGTCGGGTGGGCCACGATCATCGTGGTGTCCCGGTCCTGCCACGCGTTGACGAAGTCGGCCAGCGGGATCGGCTCGGTCTGGCCGAACGGCGCGCCGGAGTCGTTGAGCAGGACGTAGACGGATCCGTCGGGCTGGGTGTCGATGCCGGTGACCCACACGGCGTGCCCCATCGTCGGGTCCTGCTCCAGCGGCGCCCCGGTGTTCGGGTCGTGCACGGGGGACCAGATCTCCTGCGCGTCCAGGGCGACGATGACCTGGTCGCCCTTCTCCAGCGCGTCGAGCATCTGGCGCATGTCGGCGCCCGGAACCATGTCCGTGTCCACACCGTGCATTTCCAGCAGCTTGCCGATGTCGTCGGTCCTGGTGCCGGTCTCGGGGTCGTAGATGCCGGCCTGCTGGGCCTCGGTCATCAGCGCGTTCTCGTCCAGCGGCACGCCGGTGAGCTTCTCCAGGATCATCCCTTGGGAGACCACCGCGCAGCTCGTCGGGCTGGTCTGCTGCTGCCAGTACTGCGCGTCGCCCACCGGGTCGCCGAAACCGTCGAACTGGGCCGGTGTCCAGTTGTCCGGCGCGTGGTACTCCCAGTTGCCGCTTCCGTCGTCGACGGCGCCCCACTGCGGGCTGACGCCCTGGCCGTGGTCCGCGGCGGGCCCGGGGTCGTAGCCGGCCGGGTCGGCGTACGGGTCGGAGCCGCCGTAGGGGTCGCTGCCGTAGGGGTCGCCGTACGGGTCGGCGTAGGGATCGCCGTAGGGATCGGCGTACGGGTCGTTCGCGTAAGGGTCGTTGGCGAGCTGGTCGTCGCGCCACTGCTGACTGGGCGTGGCCGGGGGCACGTTGCCGTCGTTCGGGTCGAACATCTGCGGGTCGTACATGTCGATCTTGCCGTCGCCGTCGCTGTCCGCGTGGAACGGGTCGTAGTTCGGGTCGTGCAGCGGATCGAAGTTCGGGTCGGTATACGGCAGAGTGGAGTTGGGGTAGGCGCCGTTGGACTCGCCGCCCGCGTCGGTCTCCCACAGTGGTGCCGCCCCGACAGTGCCCCCGTCGGCGGTGTCCAGCGTGTCGATGGTGTCGTCGGAGACCATCGCGAACAGGTCGTCGTCGTGCGTGTAGTCGCTCATCTGCCGAATTCCCCCCGGCGTGTGAGGCGCTCGCGTTGGCTGTTCACCGTGCCGCGGCGCCGTTCCGTCTGCCTGTCCGCGTCCTGCAACAGGCTTCTGCGAGCCGCGAGAATATCCTCACGGCGGTGATGCTCGGCCACCATCTCGGCGACCGCCGCCTCGTACCTGGCCCGATAGCGGTCCACGTGGCGAGAGACGTCCAGCGAGTAGTGCGTCGTCGCCGCCCCGACGGCCTCGTCGATCTGTCGGGACAAACCGTCGGCGACGGTTCGCAGTGTCTGATGCATTTCGGCGCGTGCGTGGTTCCGCAGGGCCGTCATGTCGGTGGATGCGAGTGAATCGGCCACTTTGGCCATGAAACCGCCGAATCCGGCTCGGCCCGACGGGGCTCCCGGATCGCCGTTCCGGCCGCCGCCGAACCACTGGTCCAGGGCGCCGCCGATCCGCGCGCCGGGCGTCCTGGGGGCGGTCGGATCCAGGCGCACGGCGCGGATCTGCTGGGTCACGCCGGTGACCGAGTCCTGGTAGGCGCGCATCGCCGCGTCCGCGAGCTGATGCCCGGTCAGCACGGTGACCCGGTCCGGGCCGTCGGCTCGGGCGATCGCGCCGAGCTTGCGATAGGCCGCCTCGAACGCGGTGTCCGCGGCGGCCCGCGCGCTCTCGGCCGCGGTCGCCAGCGCGCCGGTGACCGCCTGCTGCACGATGTCGCCGATCCGGGGCAGGCCCTGCCGGATCAGCTCGGGCGCGCGGACGCCGATCACCGCGCGCAGTTCGTCCGGGGTCTCCGCGCCGTCCAGGGCGTGGTCGATCTCGGCGCGGGTGTAGCGCCACCACTGCGGCGCCATGCCGCCGACGGCCTGCTGGGCGCGCTGGGCACCGGCGCCGAGCAGGCGCGCGGTCTCGCCGTGTTGGGCCCGGACGAAGGCGGCCATGTCGGCGATCCGGGCACCGGCGAGTTCGCTCTCCTCGGCGTCGAGCCGCTGTTCGGCGAGGGTCACCTCGCGGCGCAACTCGTCGAGCAGGTCCTCCAGCAACCGCAGCAGGTGGTCGGACACCGCGACGATGCGTTGACGCTGCATCAGGTCCCGGAGTCGGGCCAGTGTGCGCGGGAACTCCTCGGCCCAGTAGGCCTGCTCGGGGCCCCGCAGCGGTCGGTTGCCGGCCAGCCGGACCACAGGCTCGGCGGCAACCGGCTCGACGACCGGATCGGCCACGCCCAACATCCGGGCGAACCGCCCGCGGACGTGGGCGAGCAGGTCGTCCCGCTCGTCCTCGTCGATGTGGTCCATCTTGGTGACCAAAATGATGCAGCGGCGCAGTTGTCCGGGATCGAGCGCGTCGGTGAGGAACTCGGCCAACGACACCGGCGACGGCGATGTGGACGCGGTCAGCACCGCCGCGACGTCGGCGATGTCGCGCATCACGGCGCGGGTGATCTCGGTGTGCCCGGCCCGGGCGTTGGTGCCGGGTGTGTCGATGATCACCAGCCCGTCGCGCAGCGCGGCGGCGGGGTGGCGCACCTCCAGGCTCTGTACGTGCGGCGCGATCGCCTCGTCGGCGGTGAGCAGGCGCAGGACGCCGGCCGTGTCCTCGGGCACGATCACATGCGGCGCGAGGTCGGCGAGCATGCCGCCGAGCGGGCTGGCCGCGCCGGTGTATCGCCCGGAGGGATACACGTAGCGGATCCCGTGGCCGCTGAAGCGCACCTCGACGGCGAACTCGTCGCCGTGCGTGATCCTGGTCGCGGCGCCGGTGGTGGGCAGCGCCGACGTGGGCAGCAGGTCCTCGCCCAGCAGCGCGTTGATGAAGGTGCTCTTGCCGGCCGAGAACTCGCCGATCACGGCGAGGTAGTAACGGTCGTCCCGCAGCCGGGTCTCGATCTCGCGGATCCGTGCCGTCAGTTGTGCCAGGCGCTCCTGGTCGCCGACGATGCGACGGACCATCGCGAGCGCGAAATCCAGGTGATCGGAGGTCTCGGTGAGCGCCTCGACCACATCGCGTCGTTGTGCACGATCCCCGGCCATGCCGCGAGAATCCACCACCGCGCCCCCTCCCGACGGTGCCCTCCCCGATGTACGGGCGATCCTGTCACGCGGGCCCGAATCCCGTCTCGATGGATCGAAAGCGGATTCGGGCCGGGCGACGGAACGGCTGTGCCTCTTGTGTGACGGCCGTCCGGATGATGCGATGAGGGCGCCGAGGCGATCCCTCGCACCTGCTCCACGTCGTCACCCAGTCGGCCTGACCGGTCGAAATGGTATGTAAGCGGCGCATAATGGTCGCGTGGGTGTCTCGGCTCGTCCGGCGAGTCGATTCCGATGCGATCAGGAGATGGCATGTTCGAGGAGGCCCAGTATCTGGCCCCGGTCACCCGTAGGGCCGACGGCGGAGTCGAGGTCGAGCTGTCCCGCAGTCACCCGGGATTCGCGGACGCGGTATACCGCGAGCGCCGAAACCGGATCGCGGAACTGGCCCTGGACCACCGGCGTGGGGAGCCCATCCCGGAGGTGGAGTACACCGAGGAGGAGCACGAGGTCTGGCGCCTCGTCTCGCACGAGCTGTCCGTATCGCACGCGGAGTACGCGGTCGCGGACTACCTGGAGGGCACCGCGCGGCTGAAGCTGCCGACGGACCGGATCCCCCAGTTGGAGGAGGTCAGCGGTGCGCTTCAGCCGCTCACCGGCTTCCGCTACCTGCCCGCGGCCGGCCTGGTCCCGCTGCGTGACTTCTACGGGTCGCTGGCCGACTCGTACTTCCACTCGACGCAGTACATCCGGCACCACAGCGTGCCGCTGTACACGCCCGAGCCGGACGTCGTCCACGAGGTGATCGGCCACGCCAACATGCTCGCCTCGGACCGCTTCGCGGCGCTGTACCGGGTTGCCGGCGAGGCCGCCCGCCGGGTGGAGAGCCGCGAGGCCCTGGAGTTCGTCTCGAAGGTCTTCTGGTTCACCCTGGAATTCGGCGTCATGCACGAGGCCGGCGCGCTCAAGGCCTACGGCGCGGGGATCCTGTCCTCCTACGGCGAGATCCGCGAGTTCCGCACCGTCGACATCCGCGACCTGGACCTGGTCGCGATGGGCACGATGCAGTACGACATCACCCACTACCAGGACATCCTGTACGCGGCCCGCTCGATGACCCACCTGGAGGACGTCGTCGGCACCTTCTGGGCGACCTGCACCGACGACTCGATCGCCGCCCTGACGGCCTCGGCGAAGACGCCGTAGCACCCCACTCGTTGTAGTCGTTCACTCGTGCGGGTGATCGGAGACCAACTCTCCGTTCACCCGTACGACCTGCTCATACTCTCGCGTCGACACCCGGGAGACGCGTGATGACCCAAGAGCTCGATACCCAGGCGGCCATCCTCCTGGAAGTGTTCCACGAACTGGACACCCCATCCGATCTGCGGCCCGAATTGGTCGACGGGGAAGTCGTGGTGCGGGTGACGCCGCCCGGCAGCCATGAACACGTGATCTCATCGGTGATCCGCCGTATTCACGCAGATGCGGCCATCGACCTGCAATTCTCCGGCAACAAGGGCCTGGTTGCGCCGAGCATCGGTACATTTCCCCCCCAACCACGTCATTCCGGACGGGGTTTTCGTGCCTGCGGCATTGGACGTATTCCGTGGCGCCGCCGCCTGGATGCCGTGCTCGAAGGTGCTCCTCGTTCTCGAGGTCACCGATCGACGGCCGGAGTTGGATCGGGAGCAAAAGCGGCGCTGCTATGCGCGGGGTGACATTCCCTTCTACCTGCTGGTCGATCGCGATGCGCACCGGAGCTCGCTGTTCTCGGACCCCGAGGACGGCGACTACACGAGGATCCAGGTCAGACCGTTCGGTCGCCCGCTCGATCTGCCCGCGCCGTTCGCGATGGCGCTGAGCACCAACGGGTTCGGCTGACTCACACCCGCCGTACGAAGACTCGGCCGAAGTCGCCGCCGGTGGCCAGGAGGGTGCCGTCGGCGGAGAAGACGAGGCGGCGCACGCGTTGGTCGTCGTAGCCGGGCAGGGCCCGCGCGTCGGCCTGGCGCAGGTCCGCGTCGTAGATGTGCAGCGCACTCGTGCGATGGCCGCCCACCGCGAGCCGACGGCCGTCGGGGGAGTAGGCCCACGCGTAGCAGGTGCCCCAGCCGTTCGGGTGGTGCGGATTGTCGAACTGCCAGGCCGGCTCGCCCGTTTCGATCGAGATCGCGAACGGTCCGTGCACCCGGCCCCGGTTGACCACGAGCAGCGTCTCGCTCGGGTCGAAGCCCAGTTCGCCGATCTCCCACGCGAGCGGCACCCGCGCGGTCAACCGGCCGGCCGCCACGTCCCACACCTCGACCTCGTTGGTCGGATCCTCCGTCGCGTCCCGATGCCCGTAGACCACGCCGCGACTCACCCGCCACACCGCCAACAGCCGGCCCGACGCGGACAGCGCCGCGCCGCGGCACTCGGTGGTCGGCGACGCCGTCGACACCTCGCACACCGGCTTGCCCGCGCCGTCCAACACCCGCACCAGGTCGCCCGCGTCGAAGACCACGAGCCGCTCGCGGGCCGTGTCCCAGGACGGCTGCACCACGTACGGATTGAACAGCGCGTCCTCGAACTGCCGGTAGCAGGCCAGTTGTTCCTCGCGTCCCGTGTCGAGGTCGAACCGGCGGGTCGCGCCGCCGATCGTGTAGACCACGGCCGTTCCGCCGGCGTCGAACAACACGCCGCCGATATTGGTCAGCCGCTCGGCCGCCGGCACGGCGTGCACCGTGCGCCGCTCCCCCGTGGCCACGTCCACCAGTCGGATCGCGCCGTCGTAGCCGACCACCACGGTGTGCCCGTCCGGGTGCAGGTCCAGCCCCCGCGACGAGGTCTTGCCGGGCGGCAGGAACTCCAACACCACCTCGTCCTCGGCCCCGCCCAGCCGGACGAAGCCGGCCCGCATCGCCTTATCCGCCTCCCGCCGCAGCGCGAGCAGCGCCGCTCCGGCATCGGTGAAATCCCGGCGGGTGTCCCGGGGCGTCCCGTTGCCCGACCAGGCGGAACGGACGAACTCGGTGCCGTGCACGGCGAACATTCGATACTTGGGGCCGGCCGAGCCCGGCAGCACGAGCGTGACCTGTTCCTGTCGCATCCGAGCACGCTAGCGCCGGCCCGGGACTCACACCTCGGACGGCGCCGTCACGAAGTCGATCAGCTCCTCCACCCGTCCCAGCAGCGCCGGCTCCAGGTCGCGGTACGAATCCACCGCCGCGAGAATCCGACGCCACGCCCGCGGCGGGTCGACCGGCCAGCCGAGCGCCGCGCAGACCCCTTCCTTCCACGGGACTCCGCGCGGTACGTCCGGCCAAGCCGCGATGCCCACCGACGCCGGCCGGACCGCCTGCCACACGTCGATATAGGGGTGTCCCACCACGAGCACATGGTCGCCGGTCACTCGCGCGGCGATCCGGCTCTCCTTCGAGCCCGGCACCAGGTGGTCCACCAGGACGCCCAGCCGTCGATCCGGACCCGGCCCGAACTCGCGTACCAGCGACGGGAGATCGTCGATGCCTTCGAGGTATTCCACGACCACGCCCTCGATCCGCAGGTCGTCGCCCCAGACCCGCTCGACCAACTCGGCGTCGTGTCGGCCCTCCACGTAGATCCGGCCCGCCCGCGCGACCTTGGCCCGGACACCCGCCACCGCGACCGAACCCGACGCGGTCCGCCCGGGGGCACGCGCGGGCCCCGGCGCCCGCGGCCGGACCAGGGTGACCACCTCGCCGTCGATCAGGAACCCGCGCGGATCCATCGGGAAGACCCGCAGCCGCCCGTGCCGGTCCTCCAGCGTGACGGTGAACCCCTCAGGGGTCTTCTCCACCCGGACCACCGCGCCACAGAAGCCGGTGGACGCCTCCTCCACCACCAGATCGCGATCGGCCGCGACCTCCGGGACGGGCTTGTCCTTCTTCCATCCCGGGATCAGCGACTCGGGTCCGTAACTGCGCATGACGGTGACGCTAGCCGGGTGACGGTCCGTCAGTCCGGTACGACGCGCCCGGCGGCGACGTCGGCCAGCCACCGGTTCTGCCGGATCACGAACTCCGTGTCGACCACCGCGCCGTGTCCGGGCAGCCAGACACTCGCGTCCAGCGCGCGCACCCGGGCCAGCGAATCGCTCCACTCGGCGGCGAACGCGTCCGAGCCGAACAGCGGCGGTCCGCTCTCCTCGACGATGTCGCCGGCGATCAGCACACCGCAGTCGGGCACGTGCACGACCAGGTCGTGATCGGTGTGTCCGCGGCCCGGCGCGTACAACACCACCTCGCGCCCACCGAGGTCCACGGTCACCGGCTGCTCGCGGGCCACCAGCCGGGTCGGCGGCACGATCCGCGCGGCGTTCATCAGATCCGGGTCGAAGCCGTGCGAGATGCCGCTCGCGCGACCGGCCTCGGCGTACCGCTCCAGATAGTCCGGCAGGTCCGCGTGGCCCCAGACCTCGGCGTCGGGGAAGGCGCGCAGCACCTCGTCGTTGCCGAAGCAGTGGTCGAAGTGACCGTGCGTGTTCACCACCGCGACCACCCGGTCGGGCAGGTCGTGCGCGGGCAGCTCACGAGCCAGCGAGGCCAGCAGATTCGCGGCCTCGTGGTCGTGCGATCCGGTGTCCACGAGCAGGATCCCGTCGCGTCCCGTGACGACCGCCACATTCAGCTCCAGGCCGGGCAGCCGACGGCGCAGGACGCCCGGTCCGATCGGCTCCCAGGTGGCGTGTTTCGGCTGTTCGGCGCGTACCATGCGTCAACCTTGGCACGGACTCAGGGGTACGGTCCGGATCGGGTGACCCGTACACTGGCACTCGGCGGGACGGAGTGCCAACCAGCGTGACGAACCGCCGCGAACGGGACAGGCAACGGGCGGAACAACGGGTCAGGAGGTGCGCACCATGCTCGACGATCGCAAGCAGGACGTGCTGCGCGCCATCGTGCAGGACTATGTGGCGACCCAGGAGCCGGTCGGCTCCAAGGCGCTCGCGGACCGACACAACCTCGGGGTCTCCCCGGCCACCATTCGCAACGACATGGCCGCGCTGGAGGAGGAGGGCTACATCACGCAGCCCCACACCAGCGCCGGCCGCGTGCCCACGGACAAGGGCTACCGGCTGTTCGTCGACCGGCTCGCGGGTGTCAAGCCGCTGTCGGGCGCCGAGCGCCGGGCGATCCAGACGTTCCTGGCCGGCGCGGTGGACCTGGACGACGTGGTGGGCCGGACGGTGCGGCTGCTCGCGCAGCTCACCCATCAGGTGGCCGTCGTGCAGTACCCCTCGCTGACCCGCTCGACGATCCGGCACGTCGAGCTGCTCACCCTCGCGCCGACGCGCGTCATGCTCGTGCTGATCACCAGCACCGGCCGAGTCGAGCAACGGGTGATGGACACCCCCGGCCCGGTCGGCGAGAACCTGCTCGCCGACGTGCGCGCGCGACTGAACAGCCGGATCACCGGCAAGCGGTTCGCCGATGTGCCGTTGCTGGTCCAGGACCTCGCCGAGCCGTTCACCGCCGAGGAACGGCCGATCGTGGCGGGCATCCTGGCCACGCTGCTCGACACCCTGGTCGAACACAAGGAAGAGAAGGTCGTCCTGGCCGGGACGGCCAACCTGACCCGCTTCGGTATGGACTTCCCGAACACGATCCGCCCGGTCCTGGAGGCACTGGAGGAACACGTCGTGTTGCTGCGCCTGTTGGGCGAGGCGACCGACCCGGGCATGGTCGTGCGGATCGGACACGAGAACATGCACGAAGGACTGGCCGCGACCTCGGTGGTCGCCGTCGGATACGGCAGTGGGCAGGAAACGCTGGCGAAGCTCGGGGTGCTCGGGCCGACCCGAATGGACTACCCCGGAACGATGGGAGCGGTGCGCGCCGTGGCACGGTACGTCGGACAGATCCTCGCGGAGTCGTAGAGTTGGCTACCGATTACTACGAGGTCCTCGGGGTGCGGCGGGACGCCACCCCGGAGGAAATCAAGAAGGCCTTCCGCCGGCTGGCTCGGGAGCTGCACCCGGACGTCAATCCGGACCCGAAGACGCAGGACCGGTTCAAGGAGATCAACAACGCCTACGAGGTCCTCTCGGACCCGCAGAAGCGGCAGATGTACGACCTCGGCGGCGACCCGCTGTCCTCCGGGGGCGGCGCGGGCGGCGGCTTCGGCCAAGCCGGCTTCGGCTTCAGCGACATCATGGACGCGTTCTTCGGCCAGGCCAGCCAGCGCGGTCCGCGCTCGCGCACGCGCCGCGGCCAGGACGCGATGATCCGGATCGAGATCACCCTCGAAGAGGCCGCGTTCGGCACCACCCGCGAGATCCAGGTGGACACCGCCGTCACGTGCAACACGTGCAACGGCGAGGGCGCGGCGCCCGGCACCACGGCGCAGACCTGCGACATGTGTCGCGGTCGCGGCGAGGTCAGCCAGGTCACCAAGTCCTTCCTGGGCCAGGTCATGACGTCGCGGCCGTGTCCGCAGTGTCAGGGCTTCGGCACCGTGGTCCCGCACCCGTGCCCCGAGTGCGCGGGCGACGGCCGGATTCGCGCGCGGCGCACGCTCACCGTCAAGATCCCGGCGGGCGTGGACAGCGGCACCCGGATCCAGCTCGCGGGCGAGGGCGAGGTCGGCCCCGGCGGGGGCCCGGCCGGCGACCTGTACGTGGAGATCGTCGAGGTCCCGCACACCACCTTCCAGCGGCGCGGCGACGACCTGCACTGCACGGTCACCATCCCGATGACGGCGGCGTCGCTGGGTACCAAGGTGCCGTTGCAGACGCTGGACGGCACCGAGGAGATCGACATTCGCCCCGGCACCCAGTCGGGCCAGTCGATCCCGCTGCACGGGCGCGGCATCACCCACCTGCGCGGCGGCGGCCGGGGCGACCTGATCGTGCACGTCGAGGTGCAGACGCCGAGCAAGCTCGACCCCGAGCAGGAGGAACTGCTGCGCCGGCTGGCCAAGCTGCGCGGCGAGGAACGCCCCTCGGGTCAGTTCACGCCGGGGCAGCAGGGCCTGTTCTCCCGGCTCAAGGACGCGTTCAACGGACGCTGAGACGATGCGCGGCGCGCCCGAGGGCGCGCCGCGCGCGGTTTCGTGGTCGCGGGTGTCGGACGGGCCGATTTTCGGCCGCTTCGGCACCCGCGGCGCGTCGGCGAGGGGACGGCGGCTCCGTCCGCGGCCGGACACTCCCTAGGCTGGGCCGGGCGACACGAGCCGAGCCGAGCCCACCGAGCGAACGGGGAGCATGATGCCGACGAATACCGACCCCACCCGGCTCACCGCACTGCCGATCGTGCAGGCGCCGATGGCCGGCGCCGCCGGACCCGCGCTCGCGGCGGCGGTGGTCCGCGCGGGTGGGCTCGGCTTCCTGGCCGCCGGGTATCGCTCGGCCGACGAGCTGGCCGCCGAGATCGACGAACTGCGCACGCTGGTCGGCGACGCCCCCTTCGGGGTCAACGCGTTCATGCCGCACCCCACGCCCACCCGCGCCCAGGACGAGCTGACCCGGCGCTACGCGGCCTCGCTCACCCGGGCCGCCGCCCACTACGGCGGCACCGTCGGCACGCCCGCCCCCGGCTGCGAACGCGACGACTGGGACGCCAAGCTCGCACTGCTGCTCGCCCACCCGGTCCCGGTCGTGAGCTTCACCTTCGGCCTGCCCGACACCGAGGCGATCACCGCGCTGCGGGCCGCGGGCACGCTGACCGTGGCCACCGTCACCACGCCCGAGGAGGCCCGCGCCGCCGCCGACGCCGGGGTCGACGCGCTGTGCGTGCAGGGCGCCGAGGCCGGCGGCCACCAGGGCGGATTCGCCAACCCCGACGCGCCCGCCCCGTACGGCCTGCTCACCCTGCTCACGCTGATCGCCGCCGAGACCGAGCTGCCGCTGATCGCCGCGGGCGGCCTGATGACCGGCCGACAGATCGAGGCGGTGCGGCTCGCCGGCGCGAGCGCGGCCCAACTGGGTACCGCCTTCCTGCGCTGCCCGGAGGGCAGCGCGCCCGCCGCGCACAAAGCCGCGCTCGCCGACCCGGCGTTCGAGCGCAGCGTGCTCACCCGCGCGTTCTCCGGCCGCTGGGCCAGGGGACTGCGCAACGGCTTCGTGGCCCGCCACGAGGCCGAGGCTCCCGGGGTCTACCCCTTCGTCCACCACCTGGTCTCGCCGATCCGCAAGGCCGCCGCCGCCCGGGGCGAGGCCGACGGCCTGGCCCTGTGGGCCGGTCAGGGCTGGCGCCTCGCCCGCGAGGAGCCGGCCGCAGAGGTGATCAGCCGGCTCGTCGACGAGATGGCCGCCGCCCGAAAGGCATGCGCTTGAGCGCCCCCGTCTTCCTCGCCCCCGGCGACGCCATCCGGCACGGCCGGCAGGTCGTCCTCGACGGCGCCGAGGGCCGGCACGCCGTCACGGTGCGCCGGCTCGTCGCCGGTGAGCCGGTCGTCCTGGCGGACGGCGCCGGACTGGCCGTGTACGGCACGGTCAACCGCACCGAGGGCAAGGACAGGCTGTACGTCGACGTCGACTCGCGCACCGAGGAACCCGCCCCCACGCCCCGGATCGTGGTGGTCCAGGCGCTGCCCAAGGGCGACCGCGGCGAACTCGCGGTGGAGACGATGACCGAGGTCGGCGTCGACGTGATCGTGCCGTGGGCCGCCTCCCGCTGCATCACCCAGTGGAAGGGTGAGCGTGGGGCGAAGGCCCTGGCCAAGTGGCGCTCGACCGCCCGCGAGGCGGGCAAGCAGGCCCGCCGGCCGCACCTGCCCGAGGTGACCGAGCAGATGAGCACGCGCCGGGTCACCGCCCTGCTCGGCGCCGCCGCGTTCGCGGGCGTCCTGCACGAGGCGGCGACCGAACCGCTGGCGACCGCCGCGACGCCGACCGAGGGCGATCTGGTCCTGGTGGTCGGTCCCGAGGGCGGGGTGTCCCCGGAGGAACTGGCCGCGTTCGCCACCGCCGGCGCGACCGCCTACCGGCTCGGCCCGACCGTGCTGCGCACCTCCACGGCCGGCGTCTCGGCCGCGTCCGTCCTGCTGGCCCGCTCCGGCCGCTGGGCCTGAAGCGCCGGGCGCGGGACGTGACTACGATCGGGGGCGACCGCCCGTGATCGACTCGGACCCGATGGAGGCACCCATGGCTGCGGGGGAACCCCAGGCCGACTGCCTGTTCTGCAAGATCCTCGCCGGCGACGTCCCGGCCACGATCGTCCACGAGACCAAGGACGTGGTGGCCTTCCGGGACATCAACCCGCAGGCGCCCACGCACGTCCTGGTCATCCCGCGCGCGCACTACGCCAGCGCGGGCGAACTGGGCGCCGAGGCACCCGAACTGGCGGGCACGCTGCTCGCCGAGGCGGCGGTAGTCGCCGCCGCCGAGGACATCGCCGGGTCCGGCTACCGGATCGTCTTCAACACCGGCGCCGGTGCCGGCCAGACCGTGTTCCACGTGCACGCGCACCTGCTCGGCGGCCGCGGGCTGAGCTGGCCTCCCGGCTAGTCGAACGTGTCCACCAGGGAATTCGTCGTCCTCGGCACCGCGAGCCAGGCTCCGACACGGCAGCGCAACCACAACGGCTACCTGCTGCGTTGGGACGGCGAGGGGTTGTTGTTCGACCCCGGTGAGGGCACCCAGCGGCAGATGTTGCACGCCGGGGTGGCCGCGCACGACATCACCCGGATCTGCGTCACGCACTTCCACGGTGACCACTGTCTCGGCCTCCCCGGCGTGATCCAGCGCATGTCGCTGGATCGTGTGCCGCATCCGGTGACCGCGCACTACCCGGCCAGTGGGCAACAGTGGTTCGATCGCCTGCACCACGCGACCGCGTTCCACGAGACCGCCGTGCTGATCGAACACCCGTTGGCGGGAGAACACGTCGAACTCCCCGCCGGGCCCTTCACCCTGCACGCCCGCCGGCTGTCGCACCCGGTCGAGTCGTACGGCTACCGCGTGGTCGAGCCGGACGGCCGTCGGATGTTGCCCGAGCGGCTCGCCGCACTGGGCATATCCGGCCCGGACGTGGGCCGGATCCAGCGCGAGGGCCGGGTCGGCGCGGTGACCCTGGAGCAGGTGAGCGCGCCTCGACCCGGGCAGAAGTTCGCCTTCGTGATGGACACGCGGCTGTGCCCGGCCGCGGTCGAGCTCGCGCGCGACGTGGACCTGCTCGTGTGCGAGTCCACCTTCGCCGACGCCGACGCCGACCTCGCGCGCGAGGTCGGCCACCTCACCGCGCGCGAGGCGGCGGGGATCGCCGCCGAGGCGGGCGCCCGCCGGCTGGTGCTGACCCACTTCTCCCAGCGCTACACCGACGTGGGGCCGCTCCTGGAGCAGGCCCGCGAGGTTTTCCCGGACACCGTCGCGGCGCACGACCTGGATCGGATCGAAGTCCCCAGGCGGCGTCCGGTACCGGAATAATCTCCGGGTCCGCCACGCCCGGAGAGTTACCATTGAGCAACATCGAACCGCTTCCCGAGCACGGAAATGAGGCGTGATCAGGCCGCCAAGGCCGCCCATGGCTCCCACGACGAACGCGCGAGGCGCGAGCTCCGAGAACACCGCGCGAGACACCCGGCGCGAAACTCCGACCGCGCAGGCCCAGGCGAAGATCACGATCCCCGCCAAGCACCCCATGGTGGCGCTCCTCGGTTCCGGCGACTCGTTCCTGCGAGTGGTCGAGCAGGGGTTCCCCGAGGCCGACATCCACGTCAGAGGCAACGAGGTCACCGTCTCCGGTACCGAGGCCGACGTGGCCTTGGTCCGCCGGCTCTTCGACGAACTCCTGGTCATCGTGCGCACCGGCCAGCCGCTCAACGAGGAGGCGGTCGAGCGCTCGGTGGCGATGGTCCGCTCGAACGACGGACACGGTCCCGCCGAGGTGATGACGCTCAACATCCTGTCCAACCGAGGCCGCACGATCCGCCCCAAGACGCTCAACCAGAAGAGCTATGTGGACGCGATCGACGAACACACCATCGTGTTCGGTCTCGGCCCGGCGGGCACCGGCAAGACCTACCTGGCGATGGCCAAGGCGGTCCAGGCCCTGCAGTCCAAGCAGGTCACCCGGATCATCCTGACCCGCCCGGCGGTCGAGGCGGGCGAGCGGCTCGGCTTCCTGCCCGGCACGCTCTACGAGAAGATCGACCCGTACCTGCGCCCGCTCTACGACGCGCTGCACGACATGATCGACCCCGACTCGATCCCGCGGCTGATGGCCGCCGGCACCATCGAGGTCGCCCCCCTCGCGTACATGCGCGGTCGCACGCTCAACGACGCGTTCATCATCCTGGACGAGGCGCAGAACACCTCGGCCGAGCAGATGAAGATGTTCCTGACCCGGCTCGGGTTCGGGTCGCGGATCGTGGTCACCGGGGACACCACGCAGGTCGACCTGCCCGGTGGCACCCAGTCGGGGCTGCGCGTGGTGCAGGAGATCCTGCGTGGCGTGGACGACATCGCGTTCTGCAACCTCACCAGCGAGGATGTGGTCCGACACAAGCTGGTCGGCCGGATCGTGGACGCGTACGCGCGCTACGACATCCAGGTCGAGGCCGACGGTCACGCGAACGGCAACGGGGATCTGCCCAGGTCGCGCGGCCGGCGGCCGGTCGACAAGAACGGTCGGGGCAAGCACACAGTGAACATGCAAACAGTGGAACGGGAAGTGAACTGAAGGCCATGTCCATCGACATCGCCAACGAGTCCGGCACGGGGGTGGACGAACACGCGATCGTGGACGTCGCCCGGTGGACGCTGGACCGTATGCGCATCCATCCACTGGCGGAACTGTCCGTGGTCATCGTGGACGAACCCGCGATGGAACAACTGCACATCCAGTGGATGGACCTGCCCGGTCCGACCGACGTGATGTCCTTCCCGATGGACGAGCTGCGTCCCGGCAAGGCCGACGAGGACCCCCCGCAGGGGCTCCTCGGCGACGTCGTGTTGTGCCCGACCGTCGCGCAGCGCCAGGGCGCGGCGGCCGGCCACTCCATGGACGACGAGCTGCACCTGCTCACCGTGCACGGCGTGCTGCACCTGCTGGGCTACGACCACGCGGAACCGGACGAGGAGCGCGAGATGTTCGCGCTGCAGAAGGAACTGCTCGAATCCTGGCGGGAGGCCCGTCGCGCCGCGGGAGACCGCGGATGACCCCGCCGGCGGATACATCCGCCCCCGGCCGGCATCGGACCGGGGGCGGCGGCAGTGCCCGCTGACAGCATGCTGCAACTCGTGGGCGGCGCGGTCGTCCTGGTGGTCGTGGCCGGTCTCTTCGCGTGCCTGGAGACCGCCCTCGCGCGTATCTCCCGGGTCCGCGCCGAGGAACTGGTCCGCGAGGAACGCCGGGGCGCCAAACGCCTCCTGACGGTGGTTCAGGACCCCGCCCGCTATCTCAACCTGGCCCTGCTGGTGCGGGTCGCGTGCGAGCTGTCCGCGGCCGTCCTGGTCACCGTCGTGTGCATGGACGACTTCGCCGAGACCTGGCAGGCGGTGCTGGTCACGATCGGGATCATGGTCGTGGTGTCCTACGTCGCGGTCGGCGTGTCCCCGCGCACCGTGGGCCGCCAGCACCCGGTCACCGTGGCCACGATGGGCGCGCCCGTGCTGTTCGGGCTCGCCCGCGTGCTCGGTCCGCTGCCCAAGCTGCTGATCCTGCTGGGAAACGCGCTCACCCCCGGCAAGGGCTTTCGCGAGGGCCCGTTCGCGTCCGAGGCCGAACTGCGCGCGTTCGTGGACCTGGCCGAGAAGGACTCGCTGATCGAGGACGACGAGCGCGAGATGTTGCACTCGGTGCTGCAACTGGGCGACACCATCGTGCGCGAGGTGATGGTGCCCCGCCCGGACATGGTCTTCATCGAGCGGCACAAGACGCTGCGCCAGGCGATGTCGCTGGCGCTGCGCAGCGGCTACTCACGGATCCCGGTGATCGGCGAGAACGAGGACGACGTGGTGGGCATCGTCTTCCTCAAGGACCTGGCCCGGCGCAGCACGATGGGCGATCCCGGCTGGGCCAAGGAGGACGTCGACTCGATCATGCGCCCGGCGACCTTCGTGCCGGACAGCAAGCCGGCCGACGACCTGCTGCGCGAGATGCAGGCCGATCGCACGCACATGGTCGTGGTGGTGGACGAGTACGGCGGCACCGCCGGGCTGGTCACCATCGAGGACATCCTGGAGGAGATCGTCGGCGAGATCACCGACGAGTACGACACCGAGAGCGCGCCGGTCGAGCAACTCCCGGACGGCGCCTTCCGGGTCACCGCCCGGCTGCCCGTGGACGAGTTGGGCGAACTCTTCGGCCTCGAACTCGACGACGAGGACGTGGAGACGGTCGGCGGACTGCTCGCCAAGGCGCTCGGCCGGGTGCCGATCCCGGGCGCCGCGGCCGTGGTCGAGGGTCTGCGGCTGATTGCGGAGAGCCCGTCGGGCCGGCGCAACCGGGTCGGCACGATCGTGGTGAGCCGGGTCGACCGGGACGCAGGCTAGGGTGTGCCGGCACCCGTACCGCGCCGAGCAGGAGGCCCCGTGAGCGCCGAGACGCCCGAGTTCACCGTCGAACCCGAGGACGCCAAGATCGTCACCCTGGCCCGGGCCACCCGGGCCCGCAACGGGGCGAGCGAGGGCGCCGCCGTGCGCGACGAGACCGGACGCACCTATACGGCGTCCACGGTCGCGCTGCCGTCGTTGGAGCTGTCCGCACTGCGCACGGCCGTCGCGATGGCGGTCGCGGGCGGCGCGCGTGGTCTGGAGGCGGCGGCGATCGTCGGGGAGACCGACACGGTCACCGAGGCCGACCGGGACGCCGTGCGCGATCTGGGCGGCGCGGGTACGCCGATCCTGTCGGCCGGACCGGACGCGGTCGTGCGCGCGATCGTGACCGTCTGAGGTTCGCTTCGGAGCGTCCGAGGACGGCCGACACCCGTCCGAGGTCGGCTTCGGGGGCGGCCGGCGCACCCGCGGCGCAAGGAACGCTCGTATCTTGAGCGACAATGTCACGCATGAGTGATCGCCCTAACCCCTCCGCGCCCGTCCACCGCTCGGGCTTCGCGTGTTTCGTGGGCCGCCCCAACGCCGGCAAGTCCACCCTGACGAACGCGCTGGTGGGCACGAAGGTGGCGATCACGTCGGGCCGCCCCCAGACCACCCGCCACACGGTGCGCGGCATCGTGCACCGTCCCGACGGCCAACTCGTCCTGGTGGACACCCCCGGCCTGCACAAGCCGCGCACGCTGCTCGGCCAGCGGCTGAACGACCTGGTCCGGGCCACGTGGGCGGAGGTCGACGTGATCGGCTTCTGCATCCCGGCCGACCAGAAGGTGGGGCCCGGTGACAAGTTCATCGCGGCCGAGTTGGCCGAGGCCAAGCGCACGCCCAAGGTCGCGATCGTGACCAAGACCGACCTGGTGGACCAGCAGACGCTGGTCCAGCAGTTGCTCGCGGTGCAGAAGATGGGCGAGGACGTCGGCATCGAGTGGGCCGAGATCATCCCGGTCTCCGCGGTCGGCGACAGTCAGGTGACCCTGGTCGCCGACCTGTTGATGCCACTGCTGCCGGCGGGCCCGCCGCTGTACCCGGACGGCGAGCTCACCGACGAGCCGGAGATGGTGATGGCGGCCGAGCTGATCCGTGAGGCGGCCCTGGAAGGCGTCCGGGACGAACTCCCGCACTCCCTCGCGGTGGTCATCGAGGAGATGATCCCGCGCGAGGACCGCCCCGCGGACAAGCCACTGCTCGACGTGCACGCGAACCTCTACGTCGAACGACCGAGCCAGAAGGCGATCGTCATCGGGCACAAGGGTTCACGGCTGAAGGACGTGGGCACGCGGGCCCGCAAGCAGATCGAGGCGCTGCTTGGGACGCCCGTCTACCTGGACCTTCACGTGAAGGTGGCCAAGGACTGGCAGCGCGACCCCAAGCAGCTCCGCAAACTCGGATTCTGAGATCGAACGGGTGGGTCAGCGGCCGTAGGGGCCGCTCTGGGTGCGGTTCGCGGACATCAGGATGAACACGGCGGCGCCGATCGCGAGGACGGCGCCGATCAGGACCATCCAGAGGCCGAATTCGGCTGTGAGGTCCACCTTCTCCAGGATCTTCTTGGCCTGATCGGCCCGGGCGCCGGAGAGGTCCGCCTCCTGGATCGGCAGCCGGGTCTTGTCGGCGATGTTCCAGATCGCGAAGCCGAGCGCCACGATGCCCGCGACCCCCGCGCCCGCGGCGATCTGGGCCTTGCGCATCGCGACGCCGACGCCGAACAGCACCACGGCGATCAGGCCCGCGGCCAGCGTCCACTTGCCGTCGCCTTCGAGGCCCTTGATCGGGTCACCCTTGCCATCGGCGCCGATCCAGGCCAGGCACGAGCCGATCGCCACGATCACCGACGCGATCACGCCGGCGATCGCGGCCGGCGCGAACGGCGGGAGACCGCCGCCCATGCCGCCTCCGCTCGGCGTGGGCGGCGGATATCCACCGGGCTGCTGCCCGTAGCCCTGCTGCTGGCCGTACGGCTGCTGTCCGTACCCGGGCGGCGGCTGCTGGCCGTACTGCGGGGGCTGCTGCCCGTACTGCGGAGGCGGCTGCTGACCGTAGCCGCCCTGCTGAGGTTGTTGTCCGTAGCCCGAGCCGCCCTGCTGGGGGTATCCGCCGGGCTGGCCCTGACCCGGCTGTGGTCCGTATGGGCCCTGGTTGTCGTAGCTCATGGTCAGGCAGCGTAGGAGCAACCCGGCCTTCGGGGGAGGGTCGGGGCCGAAAAGATCGCATGTGTTCGTATGCCGGATGCCGGCCCGACCGCTGCGATCGGTCGGGTATGGTTGCAAAATCATGCGTCAGTGGCTGCTTCTCCTTAGCCGCCGCGCCGGGGGCTCATCCCTCTGACAGAGGTCAGACCGGCTCCCCCGTCGCGGGGATAGAGGCATGTCCGCACGTCGGAGCCTCCGGGATGTTTCTCCTCCCGTCGCCGGCCTACCTGCCGTTGCAGCCCGTTCCTCGCATACCAGGAGACCAGCCGCATGCCTTCCGTGAATCGCGTCACGCCGATCACCGCCTCGTCCGTGACGCAGCAGCCGTCCGGGATGCCGATCCACAAGTACAAGCCATTCCAGGGCGTCGACCTGCCGGACCGCACCTGGCCGTCGAAGACGATCACGGTCGCGCCCCGCTGGCTGTCCACCGACCTGCGGGACGGCAACCAGGCGCTGATCGACCCGATGAGCCCGGCCCGCAAGCGGACCATGTTCGACCTGCTGGTACGGATGGGATACAAGGAGATCGAGGTCGGCTTCCCGGCCGCGTCGCAGACCGACTTCGACTTCATCCGCTCGATCATCGAAGAGGGCGCGGTACCGGAGGACGTCACCATCTCGGTGCTGACCCAGGCCCGCGAGGAACTGATCGAGCGCACCGTCGAGTCGCTGATCGGCGCGCCCAAGGCCACGGTGCACCTGTACAACGCGACCGCGCCCGCCTTCCGCCGGGTCGTCTTCAACGTCGACCGCGAGCAGTGCAAGGCGATCGCGGTGTCCGGCACCGAGCACGTGATGCGCTTCGCGGACAAGCACCTGGGCGACGAGACCGCGTTCGGCTACGAGTACTCGCCCGAGATCTTCATCGACACCGAGCTGGACTTCGGGCTGGAGGTCTGCGAGGCGGTGATGGACGTGTGGCAGCCCGAGGCCGGCCGCGAGATCGTGCTGAACCTGCCCGCGACCATCGAGCGCTCGACGCCGAACGTGTACGCGGACCAGATCGAGTGGATGAGCCGCAACCTGACCCGCCGCGAGTTCATCGCGCTGTCCGTGCACCCGCACAACGACCGGGGCGCGGCGGTGGCGGCGACCGAGCTGGCCGTGATGGCCGGTGCCGACCGGGTCGAGGGCTGCCTGTTCGGGCACGGCGAGCGGACCGGCAACGTGGACCTGGTCACGCTGGGGATGAACCTGTTCAGCCAGGGCGTGGACCCGATGATCGACTTCTCCGAGATCGACGAGATCCGGCGCACCGTCGAGTACTGCACGCAACTGCCGGTGCACCCGCGCCACCCGTACGCGGGCGACCTGGTCTACACCGCGTTCTCCGGCTCGCACCAGGACGCGATCAAGAAGGGCCTGGAGGCGCTGGAGCGGGACGCGGCCCAGGTGGGCAAGCCGGTCGAGGAACTGGACTGGGCGGTGCCGTACCTGCCGATCGACCCCAAGGACGTGGGCCGCACCTACGAAGCGGTGATCCGGGTCAACAGCCAGTCCGGCAAGGGCGGCGTCGCGTACGTGCTCAAGGCCGACCACAAGATGGACCTGCCGCGGCGCGCGCAGATCGAGTTCTCCCGGATCATCCAGACCAAGACCGACGCCGAGGGCGGCGAGGTGACGCCGGCGCAGATCTGGGACACCTTCCGGGACGAGTACCTGCCCACCCCGGACGCTCCGTGGGGTCGGCTGGAACTGCGCGGCCACCGCACGCTCTCCGGTACGGACGGCAAGGACGTGCTGACCGTCGAGATGAGCGTGGACGGCGAGGTGCAGACGCTGGAGGCGATCGGCAACGGCCCGATCGACGCGTTCGTCCGGTCCCTGGGCGGTCTGGGCTTCGACACCCGGGTGCTGGACTACAGCGAGCACGCGATGAGCGGCGGCGAGGACGCGCGCGCCGCGGCCTACGTCGAGTGCGCGGTCGACGGCCGGGTGCTGTGGGGTGTGGGCGTGGACGAGAACATCGTGCGCGCGTCGCTCAAGGCGATCGTGAGCGCGGTCAACCGCGCCGCGCGCGGGTGACCGCGACGGCGTGACCGAACGGCGGCCCCCGGTTCGACCGGGAGCCGCCGTTTTTTGTCCCGACTTCCCGACGCCGACGTCACGTGGCGCGTGAGCGCCCCGTCCCGTCCCGTCCTGCCGGCCCGTATCGACCTGCCCCGCGCGAACAAAAGTAACCATCTGTCCGCTTTCGATGACGCTTCGTGAAATCCGTGGCAGCATCGGAACAGGCGGAAATATCGCTTTCCGCCGCGCGGGACGCAGGGGGCTGCACCATGTTTTTCGTCGTGGGCATCCGGACCATCCGATCGGCGATCGGGGACGGCGAGTTCCACTGTCCGGCGTGCGGAGGCGATCGACGCTTCCGCAAGGGCGGGGGCCGGCGCCGACTCGTGCTGTTCGGGGTGGCGTTGATCCCGCTCGGGCGGGCCGGATCGGGGATCGAGTGCGCGGTGTGCTGCACCCGGCACGAAGTCTCGGTACTGGAGACGCCGACCGCTCGTGCGCTCACCCTGATGCTGCGCGAGGCGGTGCGCGCGCTCGTGGTGGCCGTCGTCGCGGCCGTGGACGACGAGCCGCACGCGGCGGACGCGGTGCGCGCGGCGGCGGTCGAGGCGGTCCGGGCCGCGGGCACGCCGAGCTACGACGCGTGCGCGCTCGCCGTCGACGTGGGGGCGCACCATGCGCAGGACACCGCGTGGGCGCTCGCCGAGATCGCCCCGCACCTCGCGGTCGCCGGGCGCGAGCACCTGGTCGGCGTCGCGGCCCGGGTCGCGCTGGCCTGCGGGGGGTACGACCCGGCGCACCGGGTGATCCTGTACCACGCGGGCGACCGGCTCGGGCTCGGACGGGCCCGGGTCGACCACGTGCTCGCGGGCCCGTGAACCGCGACGGGCCACGCGGCGCGTCGGCCGGGCGCGGCACAATGGGAGCATGAGCCTCCTCCGTGACGAGGGTGTCGTCCTGCGCGCCCAGAAGTTGGGTGAGGCCGACCGCATCATCACCCTCCTGACCCGCGACCACGGGATAGTGCGCGCGGTCGCGCGCGGGGTGCGCAAGACGAAGTCGAAGTTCGGTGCCCGGGTCGAGCCGTTCGCGCACGTCGACGTCCAGTTCTTCACCCGGGGCAGCGAGTTCCCCGGGCGCGGCCTGCCGATCATCACGCAGGCCGAGACCCTGGGCGCGTACGGCGGCCGACTCGCGTCGGACTACGCCGCGTACACGTCCGGCACGGCGATCCTGGAGACCGCCGAGCGGCTCACCGACCACGAGCGCGGCCAACCGGCGCTCCAGCAGTACCTGCTGTTGATCGGTGCCCTGCGCACGCTCGCGGGAGGTGCCCACGAGCCCGGCCTGGTGCTGGACGCGTTCCTGTTGCGCTCGCTCGCGGTGGCGGGCTACGCGCCGAGCTTCGCCGACTGCGCGCGTTGCGGCCTGGACGGACCGAACCGGTTCTTCTCCGTCCAGGGCGGCGGGACGGTCTGCGGGGACTGTCGTCCCGCCGGATCCGTCGTACCCTCACCCGAGACCCTTTCCCTGCTCGGTGCGCTGTTGACCGGCGACTGGGGCCGAGCCGACGCGAGCGAGCCGCGGCACCGGCGCGAGGGCAGCGGCCTGGTGGCCGCGTATCTGCAATGGCACCTGGAGCGGGGCATCCGCTCGTTGAGATTGGTGGAGAGATCGTGAGTCAGTCGCGTGGCCGCTTCGGCCTGTTCCCCCGCCGTCGGCGGGCCGAGTCGGCGCCCGCCCGGGCCGCTCGGGAGCAGCGGCACTACCGCGACCCCAAGCCGCACGCCGAGGGCGCGCTGCCGCCGGAGATCCCGGCCGACCTGGTGCCCCGGCACGTGGCGCTGGTGATGGACGGCAACGGCCGCTGGGCCAAGGAGCGCGGCCTGGCCCGTACCGACGGACACACCGCGGGCGAGGCGTCGCTGTTCGACGTGGTCGAGGGCGCGGCCCAGATCGGCGTCAAGTACGTCTCCGCGTACGCGTTCTCCACCGAGAACTGGAAGCGCTCGCCCGAGGAGGTGCGCTTCCTGATGGGCTTCAACATCGACACGATCCACCGGCGGATCGACGAGATGGACGAACTCGGCGTGCGGATCCGCTGGTGCGGTCGGCGGCCCCGGTTGTGGGCGAGCGTGATCAAGGAGTTGGAGATCGCCGAGGAGCGGACCAAGAACAACACCAACCTCACGCTGGCGATGTGCATCAACTACGGCGGCCGGGCCGAGATCGCGGACGCGGCGGCGCTGATCGCCGAGGACGTCAAGGCGGGCCGGCTCGACCCGAAGAAGGTCGACGAGAAGTTGTTCGCCAAGTACCTCGACGAGCCGGACATGCCCGACGTCGACCTGTTCATCAGGTCCTCCGGTGAACAGCGCACCTCCAACTTCCTGCTGTGGCAGTCCGCCTACGCCGAGATGGTCTTCCTCGACGTGTTGTGGCCGGACTTCGATCGGCGGCACATGTGGCAGGCGTGCGAGACGTACGCGTCGCGCGATCGCCGCTACGGCGGGGCGCTGCCCAACGCGGTCACCGCGCCGCAGCCGGTCTCCTCGGGCTCCACGGCGGCCTCCGGAGCCTGATCGCCCGCGTGTGGCCGCCGGTCGCCGACCGGCGGACTCGACCGCCTGGGTGCCGGGAGGCGTTCGGGCCGGAACCGGTGGATGGGAACCGGCGGACGCGAACGGGCGGGTGAAAGGTTCGCAAAGCGCGGTGTGCGTCGAGCGGCGGCCCCACGATCAATGCGAACATGACCATCATGTTCGAAAAGAGCGCGCCGTCGCGCCCCGCCACCGCCACACGGCCGGCGCCATCGCCGCCCCGTGGCGCCGAGTCGTCGCCCGCGACCGCCGGGCCCGGGTCGCCCGTCGGCCCGCCCGCCGAGCGCTGGCGGCCGGGTCAACTCGAGTTCTTCGTCCTGGCGTTGGTCGTGCTGCTGTTCGCGCAGCCGTGGATCGTGGATCGGCTCGGCGCGCGCTCGGTGCAGACCTGGGCCACCGTGTTCGTCGCGATCTCCGTCCAAGCGCTGCCGTTCCTGGTGCTCGGCACGCTGTTGTCGGCCGCGATCACCGCGTTCGTGCCGCCGTCGGTGTTCACCAAGGTGTTGCCCAAGCGGCAGTCCCTGGCAGTGCCGGTCGCGGGCGCGGCCGGGGCGATCCTGCCGGGTTGCGAGTGCGCGTCGGTGCCGGTGGCCAGTGGGTTGATGGCGCGCGGGGTCGCGCCCGCCGCGGCGCTGGCGTTCCTGCTCTCCTCGCCCGCGATCAACCCGATCGTGCTGACCGCGACCGCGGTCGCCTTCCCCAAGCAGCCCGAGATGGTGCTCGCCCGGTTCCTCGCCTCGCTCGGCACGGCGGTGCTGATGGGCTGGTTGTGGGCGCGGTTCGGCCGGCCCGAGTGGATCAAGGTGATGCGCCGTCCGCACGATCACGGCGGCAGCGGCAAGTGGGAGAACTTCCGGCTCGCGCTCCAGCACGACTTCCTGCACGCGGGCGGCTTCCTGGTGATCGGCGCGCTGACCGCCGCGACGTTGAACGTCACGGTGCCCAAGCACGTGATCGACGCGGTCTCCGACTCGCCGTGGTTCGCGGTGCTCGCGCTGGCCTTCCTCGCCGTGGTGCTCGCGGTCTGCTCGGAGGCGGACGCGTTCGTGGCGGCGAGCCTGATCGGTTTCTCGCCGACCGCGAAACTGGCCTTCATGGTGGTCGGCCCGATGGTGGACGTGAAGCTGATCGCGCTCCAGTCGGGCACCTTCGGGCGCGGCTTCGCGGCCCGGTTCTCCTCGGCGACGTTCGTGGTCGCGATCGTCGCAAGTTACCTCGTCGGATGGTGGTTGTTGTGAGGCGGGACGTCCAGGCGGTGCTGTTGATCCTGATCGGCGGCGCGCTGCTGCGGATCTCGCTGACCGACATGTACCTGCGCTACGTCAAGGACGGCCTGCGTCCCGCGCTGCTCGCGGCGGGCGCGATCCTGCTCGCGGTCGGCCTGATCTCGGCGGTGCGGGACGGGATACAGCGCCGGGCGCCGGAATCGGCGGCGGAGCCCGCGCACGCGCACCCGGCCGAGGGCGCCGACGAGCCGGTCGGCGAGCCGGCGGAGGCGGGCGGCCACGACCACTCCACCGGCCCGCGGGCGGCCTGGCTGCTGTGTCTGCCGGTGCTCGCGCTGTTCCTGATCGCGCCGCCCGCGCTCGGCTCGTACACCGCCGCGCGATCGGACAATGTGGTGGCCAAGCCGGCCGCCGCCTCGAACGACGCGGGCTTTCCCCCGCTGCCGGCGGGCGACCCGCTGCCGATGAGCCTGGCGGACTTCCTGATCCGCTCGGTCTGGGACACCACGGCGCCGCTCAAGGACCGCAACGTCCAGCTCACCGGCTTCGTCACGCCCGGCAAGGCCCCGGGCACGTGGTACATCACCCGGATGGTGATCAGTTGTTGTGCCGCCGACGCCTTCGCTCGCAAGATCGAGGTACACGGCGTCGCGGCGCCCCCGACCGACTCGTGGGTGACGGTCACCGGCCGCTGGTTGCCCAACGGCCAAACCCAGGCGGACGACGCGATGCCCGCCCTGACCGCCACCACCGTCGTCTCGATCCCGGCCCCGCGCGAGCCGTACGAATAGGCACGTCGTGACGATGTCACCGTCCGGTCACCGCCGTGTTCGCGTCCTGCGAGCGCGGCGGTGACGCGAGGTGTCTTCTCCTACCGTGGGTTCACGGACGGATCGCCTGGGGAGGACGATCCGCCGGTCTATCGGGGGGAATCAGCATGGGGTGGGGAATGCGTCGTGCCGTCGTCGCGGCGGTCGTCGTGGGCGTACTCGGGTCGGGCGCGACCGCGTGCCAAAAGGACAAGGGAGCGGACGCCGACCGCAAGGGTGAGGCGAGCACCGAGGCGCCGAAGAGCTCGGACCGGGACGGCCCGGCCGGCGACGGCGAGCTCGAGGTCAAGGGCGTGTTCCTGACCGTCACGCCCGGCACGCTGGCCGGCGTTCGGTGCAGGACCGCGTTCATGGAGACCTTCATCGGCACGATCACCTTCGCCGACGGGCACAAGGGCGGTCGGATCACCGTCTCCTACGGCGGATCCTCCGGCAGCATGAAGCAGGAGGAGATCGACGTGCCCGCGGGGAAGAAGTCGATCACCAAGACGTTCGCCTACTCGGAGTTCCTCTCCGGCGGTTCGATCGCGGCCGGGCAGCTCAACGTGCTGAAGCCGAACCGGGTCGGCTCGGCCACGGTGCGGCCCACCGGTACGTGCGTCGAGGGCGGGACGTGGGGTGGCACGGCCGGTACGACCGCAGGCGGCACCTGGTAGTCGATCGGGCCGGCGTCAGTCGGTCGCCTTCGCGCACTGCGCACACGTACCGAAGATCTCCAGTTCGTGCGAGACGTCGCCGAAGCCGTGTTCGGCGGCGATCCGGTTCGCCCAGCGCTCCACCGCCGGGCCCTCGACCTCGACGGTGCGTCCGCAGGAGCGGCAGACGAGGTGGTGGTGGTGCCCGCGGCTGCACCGGCGGTAGACCGACTCGCCGTCCTGGGTGCGCAGCACGTCCACCTCGTCCGCGTCGGCGAGGGCTTGGAGCGTGCGGTAGACGGTGGTCAGCCCGACCGCCTCGCCGCGCTGCTTGAGCAGGTCGTGTAGGTCCTGCGCGCTGCGAAAGTCCTCGATCTCGTCGAGGAGGGCCGAGACGGCGGCACGCTGCCGGGTGGACCGACCCCGAACCGGGCTCGTGCCGTGGGCGGTGGTCACCTGGGTGCCTCCTCGATCGCTGCGGGTCGGACGGCGCCGTTTCCGTACCGGCGCCCTGTGTCTATGTCCGAGTCGCCATTGTGCCGGCGTCCGGTACCCCCGCGTCCACATGTACGTCGTCCACCCGAGGCTGATCCGCCTCGGCGGCGGCGGCCTCCGCGCGCCGGGCCCGGCGCCGGTTCAGCGGTGTCGCGAGCACCCCCACCACGACGAACAGCGCGATCGCGAGCAGCACGATGGTGGCCCCGGGCGGCGCGTCCACGTAGTACGTCAGCGTCGTACCGGAGACCGAGACCAGCACGCCGACCACGATCGAGATCGCGGCGGTCATCGCGAAGGTGCGCGAGAGCTGCTGGGCGACCGCGACCGGGACCACCATCAGCGCGCTCACCAGGAGCAGCCCCACCACCCGCATCGCGACCGTCACGGTGACCGCGGCGGTGACCGCGAGCAGCAGGTTCAGCGTGCGTACGGGCAACCCGGTCACCCGGGCGAAGTCCTCGTCCTGGCAGACCGTGAACAGCGCGCGGCGCAGCCCGAGGGTGACCGCGAGCACCGCGACGGCCAGGATCGTGATGATCTTGACGTCCTCCGGCGAGACCGAGGTCAGCGAGCCGAACAGGTACGACTGGAGATTGGCGTTGGACCCCTCCGGGGCGAGGTTGATCAGCATCACGCCGCCCGCGATGCCGCCGTAGAAGAGCACCGACAGCGCGACGTCGCCGCTGACCTTGTTGCGCTCGCGGATCAGCTCGATCAGCACCGCGCCCACCGACGCGGTGAGCACCGCGGTCAGTACGGGGGAGGTGCTGAGCAAAAAGCCCAGGCCCACGCCGGTGAGCGCGACGTGTCCGATGCCGTCGCCCATGAACGCCTGGCGGCGTTGCACCAGGTAGACGCCCACGGCGGGCGCGGTCATGCCCACGAGCAGGGCCGCCAGCAGCGCGCGCTGCATGAAGGGGAAGTCCAGGATCGTCACGAGAGAAGTCCCATCCCGGCGCGGTGCGCGGTGTGATCGTCGTGCGGGTGTACGTGGTCGTGGCCCGGCAGCGCGTGCTGGCCGACCGCTTGGGGCGGCGGCCCGTCGTGGCACACGCAGCCCTCGCGCAGGACCACCGCGCGGTCGATCAGCGGCTCCAGCGGGCCGAGTTCGTGCAGCACGAGCAGGACCGCCCGGCCCTGCTCCTGCTGCGCTCGCAGGGTGCCCGCGAGCACCTCCTGGCTGCGCAGGTCCACGCCCGCCATCGGCTCGTCCATGATCAGCAGGTCGGGGCGGCGGGCCAGGGCGCGGGCGATCAGCACCCGCTGCTGCTGGCCGCCGGACAGGTGCGCGATGCCGTCGCGCGCGCGGTCGAGCATGCCGACCGCCGCGAGCGCCTCGTCCACCGCGGCCCGGCCGTCCCGGCCCGGTCCCAGCACGCGGCGGCCGTTGAGCAGGCCGGAGGTGACCACCTCGCGCACACTGGCCGGCACCCCGGCGACGGCCGTGGTGCGCTGCGGCACGTAGCCGATCCGGGACCAGTCGCGAAAGCGCGCGAACGGCGTGCCGAACAGCTCGATCGTGCCGCCGGTCAACGGGACCAGGCCGACCAGTGTGCGGACCAGCGTGGACTTGCCCGAGCCGTTGGCGCCCAGCAGCGCGACCACCTCGCCGGGGCGCACGTTCAGGTCCACCCCGCGCAGGACCGGGCGCCCGCCCAGGGACGCGGTGCCGCCGATCAACCGGGCGACCGGCTCGTGAAGTTCCGTCATGAGCAGCCGAGTCCCTTCCGCAGCGCGTCCAGGTTGGCGCGCATCACCGAGAAGTAATCGTTCTCGGCCTCGTTCTCTATGCCCTCGAGCGGATCCAGGACGCCGGTCTGCACCTTCAGGTCCTGGGCGAGCGTCCTGGCGGTCTTGGGCTCGGCCAGGGTCTCGAAGAAGATCGTGGTCACGCCGCGCTCCCGGGCCAGCTTCTGGATGTCGGCCCGGCGGGCTGGGGAGGGCTCGGACTCGGGATTGACGCCGTTCACCGCGATCTGGTTCAGGTGGTAACGCTCCGCGAGGTAGCCGAAGGCGGCGTGACTGGTCACCACGTCCTTGCGCGCGCAGGTCGCCAGGCCGGCGGTGAACTCGCCGTCGAGCCCGTTCAGGCGCGCGGTCAGGTCGGCGGCGCGGGCGCGGTAGTCCTGCGCGTTGGCCGGGTCGGCGGCGGCGAGCGATTCGCCCACGCCGCCGGCGATCGCGGCGAGGCGGGTCGGGTCGAGCCACACGTGCGGGTCGCCGTGTTCGGCGTCCGCGTGGTCGTGGCCCTCGTGCCCGTCCTCCTCGGCGCCGTGCACCTCGGTGCCGTGTTCCTCCAGCGGTGCGAATCTGCTCGCCTCCGCGGTGTGCTTGGGCTTGTTCTGCTGGATCGCCTTGTCCACCGCGGGTTGCAGACCCTTGAGGTAGACCACCAGATCGGCCTGCGAGATTGCGCCGACCTGCTTGGGGGTCAGCTCCAGGTCGTGCGGCTCGGCCCCGGCCTTGGTCAGGTTCGTCACCTTCACGTGCGGCCCGCCGACCTGCTGGGCGACGAATTTCATCGGATAGAAGGCCGCGATCACGCGCAGCTTCGCACCCGCCCCGGTGTCCGCCTTCGCGTCGTCGGTACCGGCGCATCCGGAGAGCAACAGGGCGGACGCGGCGGCGGTCGCGAGCAGTGCGGCCGGAGCGGTGCGACGTATCTTCATGACAATGATTCTCAACTAGAATGACAATCGTTGTCAATAATAGCGGATTGGGCCAACCGTGGCGGAGCGGGCCTCGGGCATAAGGATTTACCGGGTCGACCAGCGCGCCGGTAGCCTGTGCCGACACTGTCACTGCCCGCATCGTCGCACCGAAGAGAGCATTGTGGCCGCCGACAAGATCGACACCATCGTCAGCCTGAGCAAGCGCCGAGGCTTCGTTTACCCCTGTAGTGAGATCTACGGCGGCCAGAGGGCCGCCTGGGACTACGGTCCCCTCGGCGTGGAGCTCAAGGAGAACATCAAGCGCCAGTGGTGGCGCACGATGGTCACCTCGCGTGACGACATCGTCGGTCTGGACTCCTCGGTCATCCTCGCCCGCGAGGTGTGGGAGGCGTCCGGTCACGTCGAGGCGTTCGTCGACCCACTGACCGAGTGCACCTCCTGCCACAAGCGCTACCGCGCCGACCACCTCGAAGAGGCCTACGAGGCCAAGCGCGGCCGGCTGCCGGAGAACGGCCTCGCCGACATCTCCTGTCCCAACTGCGGGAACAAGGGCACCTTCACCGAGCCCAAGATGTTCAACGGTCTGCTCCAGACCTTCCTGGGCCCCACCCAGGACGAGTCCGGCCGCGCGTACCTGCGCCCGGAGACCGCCCAGGGCATCTTCGTCAACTACAAGGCCGTCGAGCAGACCTCGCGCAAGAAGCCGCCGTTCGGCATCGCCCAGACCGGCAAGAGCTTCCGCAACGAGATCACGCCCGGAAACTTCATCTTCCGCACGCGCGAGTTCGAACAGATGGAGATGGAGTTCTTCGTCAAGCCGGGTGAGGACGAGACCTGGCAGGAGTACTGGATGCAGCAGCGCTGGGACTGGTACGTCGGTCTCGGCCTCAGCCCCGACAACATGCGCTTCTTCGAGCACCCGAAGGAGAAGTTGTCGCACTACTCCAAGCGCACGGTCGACATCGAGTACCGCTTCAACTTCGGTGGCACCGAGTTCTCCGAGCTGGAGGGCATCGCCAACCGCACGGACTACGACCTGCGCACCCACTCGGAGAAGTCCGGCACCGACCTGTCGTACTTCGACCAGGACGCCGGCGAGCGCTGGTTCCCGTACGTCATCGAGCCCGCCGCGGGCCTGAACCGGGCGATGCTCGCGTTCCTGCTCGACGCGTACTTCGAGGACGAGGCGCCCAACGCCAAGGGCAAGCTGGAGAAGCGCACCGTACTGCGTCTGGACCCGCGCCTGGCGCCGGTCAAGGCCGCCATCCTGCCGCTGTCGCGCAACACCGACCTCTCGCCCAAGGCCCGTGGGCTGGCCGCGGACCTGCGCCAGTACTGGAACTGCGACTTCGACGACGCCGGTGCGATCGGCCGTCGTTACCGCCGCCAGGACGAGATCGGCACGCCGTTCTGCATCACCGTCGACTTCGACACGCTCGAGGACAACGCGGTGACCGTGCGCTCGCGCGACACGATGCAGCAGGAGCGGGTCTCGCTCGACCAGGTCGTGGGCTATCTCTCGGCGCGGCTGCCGGGCTGCTGACCCGAACCCGGCCGTAGGCCGCGGAGCACGGGGGACGACACGAGGGGCGCCGTCGCGGACGGCGCCCCTCGTTGTTCGTCGCGCACCGATCGGCGAGCCGACGTCGCGTCGCGGACGAGCCCGCTCAGTCGCGGACCGACCGGCTCACTTGAAGATGCCGGCCATGATGCGGTCCGTCATCCGGTAGGTCAGATCGCTGTAGACGGCGCTCGCCGCCTTCGAGGCTTCCTCGCCCTGGCCCTTGAGCGGACCCCCGTCGGCCCGGCCGATGTCCATCACCAGCACGTAGTGCCCGGTCGTGGTGGCGACCGCGATGTGCTCGGAGCCGTCCTTGAAGGCGACCCCGCTCGACGCGGGCGGTGCGAGCCAGGCCGTCGGCGACGTGGCGAACGGAATCTTCTCCAGCGCCTGCTTCAACGCCTGCGCCTTGGCCTTGTCCGGCACCGAGACCACCGACAACGTCGCCACGTACTTGCCTGCGGAGTCCTTGTACGACCCGCGCAGCACACCCACACAGCCGTTCTGCGTGATCGCGGTGCCGGTCGCGGTGACCACCTTCGAACAGTCCGCGGCAGCGCTGCCGTCGGCGGACAGTTGCCGGTACTTGCCGCCGCTGCGACCGTCGAACTCGGCCGGGTCCTTGAAGAAGTAGTCCGTGGTGAAGGGCAGCTTGTCGGTGGAGACCGCGTCGATGTTGGACGTGTTCGGCGGCGGCGCGGACTGGAAGCCCTTGGGCTCGTCGGTGGGCGCACCGGCCGAACCCTGCGGCGCGGGCAGCGCGCCGCCGTTGCTCGCCGGGTTCGGCGACGAGTTCGCGGCCGGCTTCTTGTCTTCGCCGTCGTCCTTGGACAGGAAGAAGAAGGCCCCGCCGCCGATCACGCCGAGCGCGACCACCGCGGCCACCGGCATCAGCCACTTCCGCCGGCTCGGCGGCGGGGGCGGCGGCTGACCGTACCCCTGGCCGTACTGCTGCTGCGGATACGGCTGACCGTACGGCTGTTGTGCGTAGCCGGGTTGCCCATACGGTTGGCCGCCGTAGGGCTGTTGACCGTTGTTCGGTTGGCCGTACGGCTGTTGCCCGTGGCCGTAGCCGGGCCCGTTCGGGGGCTGCGGGGGCGGGTAGGCACTCATGTTGCGGAGATTAGTTCATCGGGACGACGGGTCAGGGCCGGATTCCGAAGCGTGGTCGGTCGAGCCGGCCAGCCGGGCCCGGGCCTCCATCAACGCGAACCCCAACAGGTTCAGCCCGCGCCAGCGCTCGGGGTCGGCGGCCCGCTCGTCGTCGGCGGCCAGCCCGATGCCCCAGATCCGGTCCAGCGGACTGGCCTCCACCAGCACCCGCTGCCCGGTGCCCAGCAGGAACGCGGCCATCGCGGGGTGCTGCCCGAACTTGGCCACGTTGCCCGCCACGATCAGCTCGAACCGCTCGTCCACCCAGCGCCGCTCGTCGAAGCCGCGCACCTGCCGACCGATCGTTTTGGCGGTTTTCGGGTGGCCCGCCGCCAGCACCCGCCGCTCCGCGTCCGCGTCGCCGAACATCCGCGCCTTGCCCGCCATCATCCAGTGCTCCGCGGTGCGATAGCTCACCCCGTCCACCGTGAACGGCGACGGATACCACTGGCTCAGACAACCCGAGTCCACACCCTCGCGCGGCTCCCGATGGCCCCAGAAGAAGACGTACTTCAGCCGAGGACCACGCCGCGCCCGCAGGACGAGGGACGCGACATCGCGAGGTTCGACGGCGCGCCGGTCACCGGACGCCTCACCGGGCTCGTCGGTCGCCGTGCGGGAATCCCCGGAATCCATGCTCATGGCGACGATCGTGTCAGCACCGACGGACACCCGGAAACAGCTTTTCCCGGTGGGGGACAATGGATCGGATCCATCCCCGCACCCTTCTGGAGCATCGTCCATGGCACCCGCCGACGCACCCACCCCCGACGCGACCGGCAGCCCGTGGGCGCCGTTGCGCCTGGGCGCCGAGGGCGGCGCGCGGATCTGGCCGCCGGTCGTGCTGGCCCCGATGGCCGGCATCACCAACGCGCCGTTCCGCACGTTGTGCCAGGAACAGGCGGAGGCGGCGACCACCGCACGGCCCGCCGGGCTGTACGTCAGCGAGATGATCACCACCCGCGCGTTGGTCGAGCGGGACGCCAAGACGCTGCGCCTGATCCGCTTCGCCGAGACCGAGCGCCCGCGCAGCATCCAGCTCTACGGCGTCGACCCGCACATCGTCGGCCGCGCGGTGGCGATGATCGTGGACGAGGGCCTGGCCGACCACATCGACCTCAACTTCGGCTGCCCGGTGCCCAAAGTCACCCGCAAGGGCGGCGGCTCGGCGCTGCCCTACAAGCGCAATCTGCTGCGCGACATCCTGCGCTCGGCGGTCAAGAACGCGCGCGGCGTGCCGGTCACCATCAAGATGCGCAAGGGCATCGACGACGACCACCTGACCTACCTGGACGCGGGCCGGATCGCCGTGGACGAGGGCATCACCTGGGTCGCCCTGCACGGCCGCACCGCCGAGCAGCACTACGGCGGCACCGCCGACTGGTCCGCCATCGCGCGGCTGAAGGAGGTCGTCACCGACATCCCGGTGCTCGGCAACGGCGACATCTGGGACGCCGAGGACGCGTTGCGGATGATGCGTGAGACCGGCTGCGACGGTGTCGTGGTCGGTCGCGGCTGCCTGGGCCGCCCGTGGTTGTTCCGCGACCTGGTGTCCGCGTTCGAGGGCAGTGCCGAACGATCCCGCCCGACCTTGGGCGAGGCCACCGCGATCATGCGCCGGCACGCGGTGCTGCTCGCCGAGTGGATCGGCGACGAGACGCACGGCGTGACCGATCTGCGCAAGCACGTCGCGTGGTACATGAAGGGCTTCTCGGTCGGCGGGACCATCCGGCGCGGTCTGGCCACCGCGAGCAGCCTGGCCGAACTCGACGACTGGTTCGGGCGACTGGACCTGGACCAGCCCTGGCCGATCGGCGCGGACGGCCCGCGCGGCCGGACCGCCGGCGGCAAGCGGGTGATCCTGCCCGAGGGCTGGCTCGACGACCCCGAGTGCGCGCTGCCCCCGATCGACGCCGAGTTGGACCACTCCGGCGGCTGACCCCCGGCCGACCGCCGGCGGCCGGCATGCGGTCGCGGGTCGCGGCGTGGGCGGGATTCGGCAATTGCGCAAGCTCCCCGATGGCACGCACAGTGACGTCGTACAGTGAGTGGATGCCCAAGATTCGAGCGTCCTCCGTCGCCGAACACCGCGCGATGCAGCACGCCGCGCTGCTCGACGCCGCGCGGAGCCTGCTCGACGAGGGCGGTTTCGCCGCACTGACCTTCCCCGCGCTCGCCGAGCGCACCGGTCTGGCCCGCTCCTCGCTCTACGAGTACTTCGCCTCGCGCGCGGCCGTGGTCGAGGAGCTCTGCGCGGTGGACCTGCCCGCGTGGGTGGCCGAGGTCGAGGACGCGATGGGCGCGACCGAGGACCCGGCGCACAAGATCGCGGCCTACGTGGCCCGCCAGTTGGAACTGGTCGGTGATCGCCGTCATCGGGTGGTCGTCGCGATCTCCACCGGCGAGCTGGACACGAACGCGCGCGAACGCATCCGGGCCGCCCACGGGCGGATCGTCGAACTGGTGGTGGACGCGCTCGCCGCGCTGGGCCACCGGGACCCGATGCTGGTCGCGACGCTGGTCCAGGGCATGGTCGACGCCGCGGTCCGGCGGATCGAATGCGGCGCCGACCCCGGCGCGGTCGAGGCGGCCACGCTGGCACTCGTCCTCGGTGGCGTCGCCCGGGTCGCCGAACCCGATCGGGCAGAGTCCGAATAAGCGGAGCCCGAAGCAGCGGAGCCCGAAATAGCGGAACCCGAAGAGGCAGAGCCGGAGGAAGCGGAGCCCGGACCCGGACGGTTCGGGTACAACCGCACCCGCACCCGCCGCAGCAGGGTCAGCGGATCGCGGTACCCGGGCACCAGCAGTCCCCAGTGCAGGCACGGCTCGGCCAGATGGAACGGTCCCGGCGCGAGCACCCCCAACGGCTCGCCCGCGGCGACCGCGCGCCCGACCGGCACCGACGCGAGCACCGGCTCGTAGGTCGTGCGCACGTCCCCGTGCCGCACGCTGACCACCCCGCGCCCGGCCACCGACCCCGCGAACACCACCACCCCCGCGCCCGCCGCGAGCACCGGTTGTCCGACCCGCGCGGCGAGATCCACCCCACGATGCCCCGCCGACCACGCCGCCTCGGGCGCCTCGAACCCGCGCAGCACCTCGGGCCGGGGATCCAGCGGCCACACCCAGCGCCGGACCGCCGGCGCGGGTCGCACCGTGCCGGTCGCGGCCGGCGGTCCGGCCGTGGACAACACGGCCGTGAGCAAAACGAGACACAGCACGATCGGCCCTCGGCCGGGTTTCGACGCGTTCATGCGGACCAGACTCGTCCGCGTCGAGCCGTACCCCGGCCGACGCGACGCGCACTGTGGACAAAAAGCGGCTCACTGCGTGTAGACAACTTCTTCTGTGCATAACCGGACGGCGATCGTCGAAGACCGATACGGCTCGAAAAGGCCGCATACAGACTGACGAGGCGTCGCAAAAGGGTGGCCGGAAGGCGAGTCGCTCGGCCGCGCGCGGTTCCCGTACACTTCCCGGAGCGGCCCGGCCTTCCGGGTCGACTTCGCGCGCCCACCTTCGAGCCGCCGACGTCCCGCATGGCGAGACGCCACCGAGCGGGACTCGATGGGGACACCTCTCGGTCCGGGAATCCGCAAGGACCTCGGCGTGGTGTCGCGGGCGTCAGGCGTGGCGGCGACCCGTCGCCACGGCACAACCGAGAGTCCCGGGCACGATCGCCGGGACGAGAGCCCAAGGAGCGTACGGCCATGGCCGTCGTCACGATGCGGGAGCTGCTGGAAAGCGGCGTCCACTTCGGTCACCAGACCCGCCGCTGGAACCCGAAGATGAAGCGCTTCATCTTCACGGAGCGCAACGGCATCTACATCATCGACCTGCTCCAGTCGCTGTCGTACATCGACCGCGCCTACGAGTTCGTCAAGGAGACCGTCGCCCACGGTGGCACGATCCTCTTCGTCGGCACCAAGAAGCAGGCGCAGGAAGCGATCGCCGAGCAGGCAACGCGCGTGGGCATGCCCTACGTCAACCAGCGCTGGCTCGGCGGCATGCTGACCAACTTCTCGACCGTCTACAAGCGCCTCCAGCGCCTGAAGGAGCTCGAGCAGCTCGACTTCGACGACGTGGCCGGCTCGGGCATGACGAAGAAGGAACTGCTCGTCCTCAAGCGCGAGAAGGACAAGCTGGCGAAGACCCTCGGCGGTATCCGCGACATGCAGCGCGTGCCTTCGGCCGTGTGGATCGTGGACACCAAGAAGGAGCACATCGGCGTCGGCGAGGCCCGGAAGCTGCACATCCCGGTCGTCGCGATCCTCGACACCAACTGTGACCCCGACGAGGTCGACTACAAGATCCCGGGCAACGACGACGCGATCCGCTCGGTCACGCTGCTCACCCGCGTGATCGCCGACGCCGTCGCCGACGGTCTCATGTCGCGTGCCGGTGGCGCCGCCGCCGACACCAAGGCCACCGCCGGCGAGCCCCTCGCCGACTGGGAGCGCGAGCTGCTCGAGGCCGGCAAGAAGGAAGAGGCCGCTCCGGCCGAAGCCGCCCCCGCCGCCGAGGAGATCGTCGAGTCCGGCTCGGTCACCGAGGCCGATGTCGAGGCCGAGGCCACCGAGGCCGCCGCCGAGGCGCCGGCAACCGAGGCGCCGGCCACCGAGGCCGACCCGCAGGTCTGACCCTGGATCGAGGGGTACGACGGCCCAGCCGGCGTACCCCTCGCCCTGTGCCGGGCCCCGATCACGGTGCGTGCGTACCTGGGTACGTCCCCGTATGTGTCGGAATACCCGCACAGCCCCTTGACCTTCATCGGGTGGGGCGACAACCTCACCCGCAGTCGCTCGGCGCAACCGGGCCGCTGACCCGAGAGACGAGAGAATCAGGACATGGCGAACTTCTCCGCCGCGGACGTGAAGAAGCTCCGTGAGCTCACCGCCGCAGGCATGATGGACTGCAAGAAGGCCCTCGAAGAGGCCGAAGGTGACGTCGACAAGGCTGTCGAGATCCTTCGCGTCAAGGGCCAGAAGGGCGTCACCAAGCGCGAGGGCCGCTCGGCCTCCAACGGTGCCGTCGTCGCGCTGCTCGACGGCAACGCGTCCGGCGTCCTGGTCGAGCTCAAGTGCGAGACCGACTTCGTGGCCAAGAGCCCGAAGTTCATCGAGGCCGCCGAGGCGATCGCCGCGCACGTCGCCAAGAGCTCGCCCGCCGACATCGCCGCGCTGCTCGCGAGCGAGATCGAGGCCGGCAAGACCGTCCAGCAGTACGTCGACGACGCCAACGTCACGCTCGGCGAGAAGATCGTGCTCGACCGCTTCGCGCAGTACGCCGACGGCTTCGTCGCGGCCTACCTGCACAAGACCAGCCCCGACCTGCCCGCGCAGATCGGCGTGCTGATCGAGCTGGACGGCGCCAACGCCGAGGTCGCCAAGGACGTCGCGCAGCACATCGCCGCGTTCTCGCCGACGGTGCTGAACCGCGAGGACGTGCCGGCCGAGACGGTCGAGAACGAGCGCCGCGTGGCCGAGGCCACCGCGCGCGAGGAGGGCAAGCCCGAGGCCGCCCTCGCCAAGATCGTCGAGGGCCGGGTGACCGGCTTCTTCAAGGAGAACGTGCTGCTCGACCAGGCGTTCGCCAAGGACAGCAAGAAGTCCGTGGGCAAGGTCCTGGACGAGGCCGGCGTCAAGGTCAAGCGGTTCACCCGCTTCCGCGTCGGCGTCTGATCCGCCCCTCGCACCACCGCCCCGATTCGGGGCATGCAGTAGGCATGAACGCAAGTGGAAGCAGTATGGCGAGGAGGCCGCAAGGCGTGGAGGGAACCGTGCAGGAAACCGAAACGAAGGCGGCCTCCTCGTCGTCCGCCGAGGGCGACGAGCCGAACCCCTACGCCCGCCGGGTGCTGCTCAAGCTCTCCGGCGAGGCGTTCGCGGGCGGTGGCGCCCTGGGCGTCGATCCCGACACCGTGCAGACCATCGCGCTCCAGATCGCCGACGTGGTCCGCCGGGGCACCGAGGTCGCCATCGTCATCGGCGGTGGCAACTTCTTCCGCGGCGCCGAATTGCAGATCCGCGGCATGGACCGCGCGCGCTCGGACTACATGGGCATGCTCGGCACCGTGATGAACTGCCTGGCGCTGCAGGACTTCCTGGAGAAGCAGGGCATCGACACCCGCGTGCAGACCGCCATCACGATGGGCCAGGTCGCCGAGCCGTACATCCCGCGCCGGGCGGTGCGACACCTGGAGAAGGGTCGCGTGGTCATCTTCGGCGCGGGCATGGGCATGCCCTACTTCTCCACCGACACCACGGCCGCCCAACGCGCGTTGGAGATCGACGCGGTCGCGCTGCTCATGGCCAAGGGTGTCGACGGCGTGTACGACTGCGACCCGAAGGCCAACCCGGACGCGGTCATGTTCGATCACCTGGACCACGCCGAGGTGCTCGCCCGCGGGCTCAAGGTCGCGGACGCCACCGCGATCAGCCTGTGCATGGACAACGAACTGCCGATCGTCGTCTTCAACCTGCTCGTCGAGGGCAACATCGCCCGCGCCGTGCGGGGTGAGAAGATCGGCACCCTGGTCAGCCGTACCGACGGCTGATCGACGGCGACAGGACCGGGACAGGAGCCGACATGATCGACGAGATTCTCCTCGAAGCCGAGGAAAAGATGGAGAAGGCCGTCGTGGTCGCCAAGGACGACTTCGCGGCGATCCGCACGGGCCGGGCCACTCCGGCGATGTTCAACAAGATCCTCGTGGACTACTACGGCTCGCCCACGCCGGTGAACCAGCTCGCGTCGTTCACCACGCCCGAGCCGCGCATGGTCATCGTGACCCCGTTCGACCGCGGTTCGACCAACGCGATCGTCAAGGCGATCCGGGACTCCGACCTCGGGGTCAACCCGACCGACGACGGCAAGCTCATCCGCGTCGTCTTCCCGCAGCTCACCGAGGAACGCCGCAAGGAGTTCATCAAGCTGGCGCGGGGCAAGGGCGAGGACGCGAAGATCTCGTTGCGGGCGATCCGCCGCAAGGCGAAGGAAACGCTCGACAAGCTGGTCAAGGACGGCGAGAGCGGCGAGGACGAGGTGCGTCGCGCCGAGAAGGAACTCGACGACACGACCCACAAGTACGTCGCGCAGATCGACGAGTTGCTGAAGCACAAGGAAGCCGAGCTGCTCGAAGTCTGATGAACGACTCGACCTGGGGCGGTACGCCGCCGGCCGATCCGCCTGCGGGAGCGCACCCCGATCTGCCGCCCGGCCACGACCCGTACGGGTCGTACGGCGCGTGGCCGGAGCAGGTCCCGGACGCCCCGACGGGTCAGGACGCGGCCCACTACGACGCGGCCCGGTCCGGTGGTTACGGGGATGGCGCCACTCGGGCGCAGCAGCACTTTCCCGCCGGCGTCGGGGTACAGACACAGGATGACCACACGCAGGTGCTGTCACCGATCGCGGGTCACGACCCGGGCGACGAACCGGAGCCGCACTCGGGTTCCGCGTTTCGGGACGAGCCCGCCCGGACGGACGCGGCTCGGATCGACCCCGGGCGTGAGGGGCTCGCGGTGACCGAGGAGCCACCCGCGAAACCCGTAGGCAAGGCCGGCCGGAACCTGCCGCAGGCGATCGGAGTCGGTGCCGGGCTGGGCGGGATCATCATCGCCTCGCTGCTCACCCTGCCGGTGCTGTTCGTCGGCGTCGTGCTGCTTGCGGTGCTGGTCGGACTGTGGGAACTGGCGGGCGCGTTCGGTCGTGCCGAGGCGGTCGCCGACGCGTCCGGTCGGACCGCGCAGGGCGCCACCGTCGGACGCGGCATCCGGATCCCGGTGGTACCGCTCGCGGTCGGCTCGGCGGCGATGCTCGTCGCCGGCTACGCGCGCGGTGCGGAGGGGCTCGCGATCGCCACCGCGTTGACCGCCGTGGCGGTGATGATCTGGCGGATGACCGAGGGGCCAGAGGACTTCCTCCGGGACATGACCGCCGGCGTGTTCACCGTCTTCTACCTGCCGTTCCTGGCCGGGTTCGCGGTCCTGATGCTCGGCGACGACGACGGCGCGCAGCGGGTGTTGACCTTCATCATCCTGGTGGTCTGCGCGGACACCGGCGCCTACGCGGCCGGCGTGACCTCCGGCGGCCCGCACAAGATGGCGCCCAGGATCAGTCCCGGGAAGAGCTGGGAAGGCTTCGCCGGCGGGGTGTTCCTGGCCGCCGTCGCGGGTGCGGTCTGCGTGACGACCATGCTCGACGGCGCGTGGTGGCAGGGCGCCGTGGTGGGCGTCGCCGCCGCCGCGGTGTCCGCGCTCGGGGACCTGGCCGAATCGATGATCAAGCGGGACCTGAAGGTCAAGGACATGGGCAACCTGTTGCCCGGTCACGGTGGCGTGATGGACCGACTCGACTCGCTGCTCGCCGCGGCTCCCGTGGTGTGGCTGCTGCTCGCCGTATTCGTATGACCCGGACCTGATCCGGCAAGAAACCGGACAGGCCGCGTGTGCACGAGAGCGGGGCCGAACCGGCCCCGCCCGTACACCTGCGACACTGGACGAGCCATGCCCAAACCAGGAGAACTCACCTTCACCGCGCCGCCGCGTCGTTCGAAGCCGCCGCGCCACCTTGCCGACCTCACCCCCACCGAGCGCCGCGAGGCCGTCGCCGAGTTGGGGGAGAAGCCGTTTCGCGCGGCTCAATTGTCCAAGCACTACTTCGGCCACCTCTCGGACGACCCCGAGCAGTGGACCGACATGCCCGCCGCGTCGCGGGCCAAGCTCGCCGAGGCGCTGTTGCCCGAGCTGATGACCTCCGTGCGGGACATCTCGTGCGACGACGGCGCGACCCGCAAGTCGCTGTGGAAGCTCTTCGACGGCACGCTCGTCGAGGCCGTCCTGATGCGCTACCCCGACCGGGTCACCATGTGCGTGTCCTCGCAGGCGGGCTGCGGGATGAACTGCCCGTTCTGCGCCACCGGCCAGGCCGGTCTGACCCGCAACCTGTCCACCGGCGAGATCGTCGAGCAGGTGCTCGCGGGCGCGCGGGCGCTCGCCCGCGGCGAGGTGCCCGGTGGCCCGGGCCGGGTCAGCAACATCGTCTTCATGGGCATGGGCGAGCCGCTCGCCAACTACAAGGCCGTGGTCGGCGCGGTCCGCCGACTGACCGACCCGAGCCCCGACGGGCTGGGCGTCTCCGCCCGCTCGGTGACCATGTCGACGGTCGGCCTGGTCCCGGCGATGTACAAGCTCGCCGACGAGCGCGTCCCGGTCACCCTCGCGCTGTCCCTGCACGCGCCGGACGACGACCTGCGCAACACCCTCGTGCCGGTCAACACGCGCTGGGACGTGCGCGAGGTGCTGGACGCCGCGTGGCACTACGAGGGCGTCACCGGTCGACGGGTGTCCATCGAGTACGCGCTGATCAAGGACATCAACGACCACGGCTGGCGGGCCGACCTGCTCGGGCGCCGGCTCAAGAACCACAACGCACACGTCAACCTGATCCCGCTCAACCCCACGCCGGGGTCGAAGTGGACCGCGTCGACGGCCGAACGCCAGGAGGAGTTCGTTCGCCTGCTGACCAAGCACGGCGTGCCGGTCACCGTCCGGGACACCCGCGGTCGCGACATCGACGGCGCCTGCGGCCAGCTCGCGGCCGCCGAGGTCTAGGCCCTGTCCGGCGGATCCTGGTGGGTCCGCGCCGCCTGGCACCGTGCATCGCCGCACCGGAGAAGCAGCCGAATGGAACCACTATGCGGCTGCTTCTCCGGCACGCCGATGCACGGCATCCGCCCTTCGGGCTCCTCGCTGCGCTCACGACGCGGCCCGATCCATCAAGATCCGCCGGACAGGGCCTAGGTCCGAAGGCACCCCCTTCCGGCGGTCGCCGGGCCGGCTTCGGTCGATATTCGGACATCCGGGGCAGGTCACGGGTGCGCGGCGCGGCGATATAGAACGGGTAACGAATCCTTATCGGATCCTTAGGCGCTCCAGGGCAGACTGATCTCAGTGCCAAGCCGTCGGATCCTTTGATCCCCCCGTTCGAATGATCCGACGGCGGCACGCCCAAGCCGCCGGTCGAAGGGACACGATCCGGCGCACGGCTCGGGGTCGCGTGGCCCCCGAGACGATAAGCACTTCGAGCCCGTCGCGGAAGGGGACGCCGCGCCGGGCTCGAAGTGTTTTCCCATGTCCGGAGCGGTTTTCCGGTGTTTCGGCCCGGGCCCGGGAACGGGCGTGTCGGGGTCGGGCTCTCAGGCCCGCCGCCTCGGCCGTTCGCCCCGCACGATCACCACCGCCGCCGCGATCAGCGCGGTCACCAGCAGGCCGACCGCCCACGCGGTGCCCAGGGCCGCGGTGCGCGTGGACACCGTCGGGAACGGGTTGGCGTCACCCTGTGCGGGCCACGCGGTCAGCGCGCCGACCGCGACCGAGGTCAATACACACACCAGCACCGGCACCGTGAGGGCGACCAGTGCCGCACGGCGATCGACCGGTGTGCCGGCGCCGATCGAATGCAGCGTGCGCGAGGTCTCCCGGCGCGCGGAGCCGTATTCCACGACCACGGTGAACAACATCGCGGCGGCGCACAGCGACACCGCCGCGACGGTCAGGAACAGCGGGGCGTCGGCCATCCGCACCGGGGTGTGGTCGCCCGCGAGTCGGCTGGTGGTGACCACCGCCAAGGCGATCGTGGTCAGCCCCAGGGGCAGTGCCAGGCCGCGCGCGCTCGCCTCGATCCGACGGGCCGCGCACAACGTCCACACCCGTCCGGCCCGGGCGGCCCAGCCCGCTCCGAGCCAGGTCACCAACCACGGCATGGTGAGTGCCGCGCCCACCAGCACCGCGCCGTAGCCGAGCACGGCGGCCGGCAACGTGCCGTGCGACAACCGCTCCGGCCGACCCGGGTCGGCGATCAGGTACTGCCCGAGCAGCCCGGCCAGCACCAGCAGCGGCCCGACATAGGGCGGAACGAGCGGCAACGACCGGGTCGAGGGTCCGCGCGTCGCGCACGCGGCGGCGAGGGCCGCGATCGCGGGTACCGCGACGAGCAGCGTGACCGAGGCCGTCCAGGGCACGGTGGCGCCGATCGCGAGCAGATGGCGGATCCCGGGTGGCGCCGAACCCAACACCGAGCGCGACACCAGGTGTGCCTGCACCCCGGCGATCGCGCCGGCCAGGGCGGTGGTGGCCGCCTCGGTCGCGACCAGGCCCCGACCGCGATCGGCCGCCATCCGCACCGGCAGCGCGCGGCCGGCCCGGTCGATCCGGTACAGCTCGGCCAGCCGGTTGGCGACCGCGGTCAGCACCGCCACCGCGGCCAGCACCGGCACCGCGGCGAGCACCGGACCGATCAGCGCGGGCCCGGGACGCCCGGCCGGTCGCGCCCACGCCAGCAGGCTCAGCAGGACGATGGTGGCCGTACCCGCCACCGCGGCGCCGGCCAGCACGCGCGCGGCGTCGACCCGGGACGCGTCGCGCAACGCTTCGCGCAGTGGGCTCGGGTCGGCCCCGGACATCGCTCTACCACCCGTCCGCGCGCGGGTCCGGGCGACCGTCGCGCAGGGCCAGACAGTGGTCCGCGTGCGCCGAGACCCGCGGGTCGGCGGTGGCCAGCACCAGGGTGATCCCGTGCGAGCGCACGGCGGAGACCAAAATGCGCATCAGGTGGTCGAGCTCGGTGCCGAGCAGGCCGTGCGCCGGTTCGTCGGCGAACACCACGGCCGGCCGGGTGACCAGCGCGCGGGCCACCGCCGCGCGGCGCAACAGCGCGCTGCCCAGACCGGCCGGCCGGGATTCGGCGTGCTCGGTCACGTCCAGCCGCTCCATCCAGTGCCGGGCGACGGCGAACGCCTCGGCCCGGCGGATCCGGTCCAGCAGCAGCGGCAGCGCGACGTTCTCCGCGACGGTCAGCTCCGGGAGTAGCCGGGTGCGCCCGTCCACCAGCCCGAAGTACCGACGGCGCAGCGCGGTCCGGCCCTTCTCGTCGAGCACGTGCATCGGGCCGCTGTTGAACCAGATCTCGCCGGAATCGGGGGCGACCACGCCGGACAGGCACGCGAGCAGCGCCGACTTGCCGGCGCAGCCGGGCCCGGTGATGGCGAACGTCTCGTCGGCGCGCACCGCCGCGGAGACGTCCCGCAACAGGGTGACCGGACCCTGGGTGAGGGTCAGTCCGCGACAGCGCAGCACGTCGTTGTCGGGCGGGGAGCTCGCGGTCCTGGGGACGACGCGCCGGTCATGGGGTCTCGCCGCGCGGGACGACAGGGACATGGCACACCTCCCGCAGAGAAACGTTCGTTGCCACCCGTTTCCTCCAACGAGTGTCGTGGCGCCGGGTTGCGGCAGGGGCGAGAAACCCCTCACTCGGGGAACCCTGCCGGCGGCGGGAGTTCGCGCGCACCATGATGAGGCGAACAGGTCTATCGAACGCGTTCCGAACGGGGTGCACATGAACCGCCGACTCGATCTTCCAGATCTGCTCAATGCCCGCGACATCGGCGACCTACCGCTGATCGACGGGGGAGTCACTCGAACGGGCGTACTGATGCGGTGTGAGACCCCGGATCTGCTGACCCCCGAGGGAGTCGACCGGCTCACCCACACCTACGGCGTACGGCACGTGCTGGACCTGCGCTCGGACGGCGAGGGCCTGCCGCCGGCGCAGTGGCCGGGGGTGATCCGGCACCGGCTGCCGCTGCTGGGCCGGCGCTCGGCGCTGGCCGCGGACCGCGCCGCGGTCGGCGACGTCTCGGCCGGGCAGACCCAGGGCCTGGGGCTGGACGACGACATCGACCTGGGGAACGTGGACGAGTACGGCGCGGGCCTGCTCTACATGCGGATGGCCGAGCGCGGCGGCGAGTCCTACGTGCGCTCGCTGGAGATCCTGGCCGGCGACGGCGGGGTGCCGGCGCTGGTGCACTGTACGGCGGGCAAGGACCGGACCGGGATCCTGGTCGCGCTGCTGTTGTCGGTCGCGGGGGTGGAGCGGGAGGCGATCATCGCGGACTACACCGAGACCGAGACGCACCTGGTGGAGATGTTCGAGCGGATCGACCGGCTGCCCCGGCAGCCCCGGATCGATCCGGCGCACCCGGTCGCGCCGGCGATGCGCGGCGCGGCCCGGGCGTCCATCGACACGTTCCTGCGGGTGCTCGCCGAGCGGCACGGCTCGGCGGCGGACTTCCTGCTCAAGGCGGGTGCGGCGGCGGAGCACCTGGAGGCCTGGCGCTGCGTCATCCGGGGGCGGTAGCCCGGTCGGTCCCCGCCCCCGGGGCGAGTCAGTGGCCCAGGAACCGGCCGAACGCGTGCGCGAGCCGGGATTCCTTCCCGGTGCGTCGCTCCTCGGCGTCCGCGCCGGCCATCACCCGCAGGCCGACGTTGGTGCCGATCCAGCGGAAGGGTTCGGGCTCCCACCTGGGCGAGCGGTGCCGGACCCAGGGCAGTCGGGTGAGATCGGTGTACTCGTCGCGGATCAGGTCGGCGAGGGTGCGGCCCGCGAGGTTCGCGGTGCCCACGCCGTCGCCGACGTAGCCGCCGGCCCAGGCGAGGCCGCGGGCGCGGTCCAGGCCGCAGCTCGCGTACCAGTCGCGGGCCACGCCGAGCGGTCCGCCCCACGAGTGGGTGATCCGCGCGTCGGCCGCCGCGGGGAAGAGCTGGGCGATCACCCGACGCAGTTCGGCGAAGACCTTGTCGTCGCGGTCGAACTCGGGCCGCACCCTGGAGCCGAAGTGGTACGGGGCGCCGCGCCCGCCGAAGGCGAGCCGGTCGTCGGCGGTGCGCTGCCCGTAGATGATCAGGTGCCGCATGTCGCTGAAGCTCTCCCGGCGGGCCAGGCCCACCTCGGCCCAGAACGACTCGGGCAGCGGCTCGGTGGCGACCATCAGCGAGTACACGGGAGCCAGGTCGCGGTGGAAGCCGGCCAACTCGGGCGTGTAGCCCTCGGTGGCCCGGACCACGACGTCGGCGCGGACCCGGCCGTGCGGGGTGATCGCCGCGCCGTCCTCGATCGCGGTGACCGGGGTGTGCTCGTGGATGCCCACGCCCAGCCGGTCCACCGCGGCGGCCAGGCCGCGGGCCAGTTTGGCGGGGTGGATCACCGCGCAGTGCGGGGTGTAGGTGCCGCCGAGCACGTCGGTGGCGCCGACCATCGCGCGCGCCTCGGCGGCGTCCAGCAGTCGGGCGTCCGTGTCGTCGAAGCCCCACGCGTGTTCGTCCGCGACCAGGTCGCGGGCCCGGGCCAGTTGCACCGGGGTGCGGGCCAGCACGACGGTGCCGCCCTTGGCGAAGTCGCAGTCGATGCCCTCCTCGGCGACCACCCGGCCGACTTCGTCCACGGTCGCGTTCATCGCCCGCTGCTGGGCGATGGCCCGCTCGCGGGTGCTGCTCCGGGCCACCTTCGCGAGCGAGGCGGGGAACAGCGCCGAGCACCAGCCGCCGTTGCGGCCGGAGGCGCCGAAGCCGGCGATCTCCCGCTCCAGGACCACGATGCGCAGCGTCGGGTCCGCCTTGGCCAGGTAGTAGGCGGTCCACAGGCCGGTGTAGCCGGCGCCGACGATCGCCACGTCCACGTCCAGGTCGCCCGTGAGCGCGGGACGCGGGGTGATCTCCTCGTCGAGGGTGTCGAACCACAGCGACAGTGCGCGGTAGTCGGCGGTCATCGTCGCCACTTCCTCAGGTAGTCCGGCGCGGGCAGGTTGAAGCGCAGGTCCGGGGCGGGCACCGGTTCGCCGAAGTGTTCGCCGATCGGCACCACGCCGGCCCAGATCGGGGCGTCCAGATCCTCGTCGTCGTCGTCCGGCGGTCCGGCCGAGATCTTCACCGAGGCCTCGTCCAGGGACAGCGCGAGTACCAGGGTCGCGGCCAACTCCTTGACCCGGTGCGGGCGCAGTTCTTCGCGGCGGCCGGGCAGCAGCCGGTCGGTGAGCAGGTCCAGCGCGGCGACCTTCTCGTCCTCGGGCAGCACGACGCACGAGCCGAGCACCATCGCGCTGCGGTAGTGCATGGACGACTCGAATGCCGAGCGGGCCAGCACCAGGCCGTCGAGCAGGGTCACGGTCAGGCAGGTCGGGGCGCCCGCGGCCAGGCCGCGGAAGAGCCGGCTGCCGGTCGAGCCGTGGATCAGCACCCGCTCGCCGTCGCGGGCGTAGGCGACCGGGAGCACGAACGGCTGACCGTCCTCGCCGGTGATCGCCAGGTGGCCGACCAGGCCGGCGTCGAGCACGGCGTGCAGCGCGGTTCGCTCCCGGACGGCGTGGTCGGGCAGCCGGCGTACGCGAGTGCGGGCAGTGGAGCCGAGGGTGGAGTCGGGAGTGGGGTGGCTCATCGGGCCTCTTCGGTGATCCGAGCGCGGCGCGGGTCGGGGCGCGGGCGGGTCGATGTCGTGGTTGTCGGTATTTCTCGGCTCTTCGGCGGATTTCGTTTCGGATATGAGTCTGCCGCCGGCGCGCACTGGCGTGTGCGCGACGGCGGCAGACTCACTGAGGGTTCGTCGAATAGCCGGGGTCTACTGCTCGATCTACAGCTTGGTCCAGGCCTCGGTGAGCACTCCGCGCAGGATCTGCTCGATCTCGTCGAACACACCCTGGTCCGCGGTCAGCGGCGGGGAGAGCTGGATGACCGGGTCGCCGCGGTCGTCGGCGCGGCAGTACAGGCCGTTGTCGTAGAGCGCGGTGGACAGGAAGCCGCGGAGCAGGCGCTCGGCCTCGTCCTCGTTGAACGTTTCCTTGGTGGCCTTGTCCTTGACCATCTCGATGCCGTAGAAGTACCCGTTGCCGCGCACGTCGCCGACGATAGGCAGGTCCTGGAGCTTCTGCAGGGTGGCCAGGAACTTGGACTCGTTGTCCAGCACGTGCTGGTTGAGGCCCTCGCGCTCGAAGATGTCGAGGTTGGCCAGCGCCACGGCGGAGGACACCGGGTGCCCGCCGAACGTGTAGCCGTGCATGAAGACGTTGTCGCTGCCGTTGTAGAACGGCTCGGCGAGGCGATCAGAGACGATCATCGCGCCGATCGGCGAGTAGCCCGAGGTCATGCCCTTGGCGCAGGTGATGATGTCGGGGACGTAGTCGAACTTGTCGCACGCGAACATCGTGCCGAGTCGGCCGAACGCGCAGATGACCTCGTCCGAGACGAGCAGCACGTCGTACTGGTCGCAGATCTCGCGCACGCGCTGGAAGTACCCGGGCGGCGGCGGGAAGCAGCCGCCGGCGTTCTGCACCGGCTCCAGGAAGACCGCGGCGACGGTGTCGGGGCCCTCGTTGAGGATCGCCACCTCGATCTGGTCGGCGGCCCAGCGGCCGAAGCCCTCGGGCGAGGAGTCGGCCAGGAACTCCGGCTTGCGGTACTGGTTGGTGTTCGGCACCCGGAAGGTGCTCGGCACCAGCGGCTCGTACGGCGCCTTGTAGTCCGGCAGACCGGTGATCGACAGCGCGCCCTGCGGGGTGCCGTGGTAGGCGATGGCCCGCGAGATGACCTTGTGCTTGGTCGGCTTGCCGGTCAGCTTGAAGTAGTGCTTGGCCAGCTTCCACGCGGACTCGACGGCCTCGCCGCCACCGGTGGTGAAGAAGACCTTGTTCAGGTCGCCCGGAGCGTGGTGCGCCAGGCGCTCGGCGAGTTCGATCGCCTTGGGGTGGGCGTAGCTCCACACCGGGAAGAAGGCGAGCTGCTCGGCCTGCTTGCGGGCCACCTCGGCCAGCTCGGTGCGGCCGTGACCGGCCTGTACGACGAACAGGCCGGCGAGGCCGTCGATGTACTTGCGCCCGTTGGTGTCCCAGATGTAGCTGCCTTCACCGCGCACGATGGTCGGCACGGGAGCGTTCTCGTACGACGACATGCGGGTGAAGTGCATCCACAGGTGGTCGTAGGCGCTCTTGGAGAGTGCCGCGTTGTCGTACTGCTGTGTCATCGAGTACCCCACTGGTAGGTCTGCTTCCGAAGCTTCAGGTAGACGAAGCTCTCGGTGCTCCGTACGCCCGGAATCGCTCGAATCCTCTTGTTGATGATGTCGAGCAGGTGGTCGTCGTTCTCGCATACGAGTTCCACGATGAGGTCGAACGAACCAGCCGTGATGACGACGTAGTCCACTTCCTTCATCGTGGCCAGTATGTCCGCTACGGGTTCGATGTCCCCTTCGACGCGAACCCCGACCATGGCCTGGCGATGGAAGCCGACGGTCAGCGGATCCGTCACGGCGACGATCTGCATCACGCCTTGGTCGAGCAGGCGCTGTACGCGTTGACGTACCGCGGCCTCCGAGAGACCGACCGCCTTGCCGATCGCGGCATACGAGCGGCGTCCGTCCTCCTGGAGCTGCTCGATGATCGCCTTCGACACGGCGTCGGCCGGAGCGTTCGGGTTTCTGTCTCGACCGGCCACGTAGTCACTCTGCCTCATCAGATGGGCCTTTCGCAAGGGAATCCGTTGACTTTGATCAATGAGACAACTGATTCAGTTGTTGGTGTGGGATGGGGATGCGGATACCGACAGCAATCCGGTTAGGCTGGGATCGCGGCCCAGGTCGGGATCGACCCCCTCGCCGTCCTGCCGGCGCCGCCCCGTTTTCGAAGGAGACTTGGGACATGAGCGACCTGCGTACTCTGCGCAACTACATCGACGGCACGTTCACCGACGCCGCGGACGGCGGCACGCTCGACATCGTCGACCCCGCCACGGGCGAGGTCTACGCGACGTCCCCGCTCTCCCGGGAGCGGGACGTCGACGCCGCGATGCGCGCGGCGGCCACGGCGTTCGAGACCTGGAGCGAGACCACGCCCGCCGAGCGGCAGCTCGCGCTGCTCAAGATTGCCGACGCGGTCGAGAAGCGCGCGGACGAGCTGATCGACGCCGAGTGTCGCAACACCGGCAAGCCCCGCGCGCTCACCGCGTCCGAGGAAATCCCGCCGATGGTGGACCAGATCCGCTTCTTCGCGGGCGCCGCGCGCATGCTCGAGGGCAAGTCGGCCGGCGAGTACATGGCGGGGCACACCTCCATGGTGCGGCGTGAGCCGGTCGGTGTCTGCGCCCAGGTGGCGCCGTGGAACTACCCGATGATGATGGCCGTGTGGAAGTTCGCGCCGGCCCTGGCCGCGGGCAACACCGTGGTGCTCAAGCCGTCCGACACCACGCCCGCCTCCACCGTGCTGCTCGCCGAGATCATCGGCGAGATCCTGCCCGCCGGCGTGTTCAACGTGATCTGCGGCGACCGCGACACCGGTCGACTGATGGTCGAGCACAAGACCCCGGCGATGGCCTCGATCACCGGCTCGGTACGGGCCGGCATGGCGGTCGCCGAGAGCGCGTCCAGGGACCTCAAGCGGGTGCACCTCGAACTCGGCGGCAAGGCGCCCGTCGTGGTCTTCGAGGACGCCGACATCGCCGCCGCGGCCGAGGGCATCGCCGGCGCGGGCTTCTTCAACGCCGGCCAGGACTGCACCGCCGCGACCCGGGTGCTCGTGCACTCCTCGATCCGCGAGGAGTTCACCGCCGCGCTGGCCGCCGCCGCGAACGCCACCTCCACCGGTCCGCAGGACGACGCGGACTTCGGCCCGGTCAACAACGTCAACCAGCTCGGGCAGGTCAGCGGCTTCATCGACCGCCTCCCCGGGCACGCGAAGGTCGAGGCCGGCGGGCACCGGGTCGGCGACAAGGGCTTCTTCTACGCCCCGACCGTGGTCTCCGGCCTGAAGCAGGACGACGAGATCATCCAGAACGAGGTCTTCGGCCCGGTCATCACGGTCCAGTCGTTCGAGGACGAGACCGAGGCGCTGAACAACGCCAACGGCGTGCAGTACGCGCTCGCGTCCTCGGTGTGGACCAAGGACCACAGCCGGGCGATGCGGATGGCGAAGCGGCTCGACTTCGGCTGCGTGTGGATCAACACGCACATCCCGCTGGTCGCCGAGATGCCGCACGGCGGCTTCAAGCACTCCGGCTACGGCAAGGACCTCTCCGGCTACGGCTTCGAGGACTACACCCGGATCAAGCACGTGATGACCAACTACGACGCCTGATCCGGCCCGCCGCGCGAGCGGCACCGGCGACATCCGACACGCACCCTGTCAACTCCGCTTCGCGAGGGTTGACAGGGTGCGTGTTGCCGTCGGGGGCGGGTCACCGCCACGATGCGGTGGGCCATCTGTACGCACAGCGCGGTCCCCCGCCCACGGAGCAGGTCCCACCCCCGCATTCGCCAAGGAGTCGCCGATGACCCGCGCCCGCACTCGCGCCCAGTCCCCGCTGCGGATCGCCGGTCACCGGGTGGACCGGCGGATGTTCCTGCGCGGCGCCGGCGCGGCCGCGGCCGTCGGCACCCTGGCCGCGTGCGGCGTGCCGTCCGCGTACGTCCAGGAGAGCAAGCGCGCCGGCCGGGACCGGTCGGAGCAGGAGAAGGTGGTGCGCTTCTCCAACTGGGCCCTGTACATCGACATCGACGAGAACGACGAGCAGAAGCACCCCACGCTCGACGCCTTCACCGAGAAGACCGGGATCAAGGTCCGCTACTCGGAGGAGATCAACGACAACGACGAGTTCTTCGGCAAGATCCACCCGGCCATCCAGGCGGGCAAGGAGCCGGGGCGCGACGCGATCGTCATCTCGGACTGGATGTGCACCCGCTTCGTCCGGCTCGGCTGGGTGCAGAAGCTGAACAAGGCCAACCTGCCGCAGGTGGACGCCCACCTCGCCGAATCGCTGCGCAGCCCGGGCTACGACCCCAAGCGCGAGTACACCGTGCCGTGGCAGAGCGGGATGACCGGCATCGCGTACAACAAGAAGCTGGTGGACCGCGAGATCCGCTCGGTCAACGACCTGTGGCGCCCCGAACTCAAGGGCCGGGTCACCGTGTTCGCGGGCTTCATGGAGGCCGTCGCGCTGCTGATGCTGGGTGAGGGCACGGACATCAGGACCTTCACCGACGCGGATGTGGACAAGGTGATGGAGCGCATGCAGAAGCTGGTGGACAAGGACCACATCCGCAGCTTCACCGGCAACGACTACACCTCGGGCCTGGCCGGCGGCGACATCCTGGCCTGCCAGGCGTACTCCGGCGACGTCGGCCAGCTCAAGCTGGACAACCCCGACATCGAGTTCGTGGTGCCCGAGGAGGGCGCCGAGCTGTGGTCGGAGAACCTGATGGTGCCGAACAAGGCCGCGCACAAGACCAACGCCGAGAAGCTGATGGACTTCTACTACGACCCGGAGGTCGCGGCCGAGCTGGCGAACTACGTGGCGTACGTGTGTCCGGTGCCGGCCGCGCAGCAGGTGCTGGCCGAGTCCTCGGACCCGGAGATGCGCGAGTCGGCGAGCAACCCGCTGATCTTCCCGGACGCCGAGATGACCGCGAAGCTGCACGGCATGCGGGAGACCACCGAGGACGAGGAACGGCGCTGGGAGAAGGCGTGGGGGAACATCATCGGCCTGTGACCCGGCGGTCGGCGGCCGAGGTGCCGCGGGCCGGTGGCCGGCCGGTCGGTGGGTCGCGGGGTCAGCGCTCGGCGAGGGTCGGGTCGGCGGCGACGGCGCCGCGGTAGGCGCGCATCCCGAGCAGCGGGAACACCAGCACGGAGATCATCCCGGCACCGACCATCGCCGCGGCGGTGCCCGCGCGCAGTCGGCCCTCCTCCACACCGATGCCGGTGATGACCACGATCAGCGGAAGGCCGGCCGAGGCGAACAGGGCCAGGCCCAGGCGTACGGCCGACGGTGAGCCGCGCTCCATCAGGTACGTCGGCAGGCCGCGCGCCACCAGGAGCAGCGCCAGGAACATCGGCAGCATGGCGACCGTGCCGAAGTCGGCGAACAGCGCGCGGCCTTCGAAGCGCACGCCGCTGACCACGAAGAAGACCGGGACGAACAACCCGAAGCCGATCGCGTCCAGCTTGCCCGCGACCGTCTCGCGCGATGCCGCGGGCATGTCCGACAGCAGCAGCCGGATGACCAGACCGGCCGCGAACGCGCCGAGCAGGGCGTCCAGGCCGAGTTCGTCCGCGGCCCAGACCAACAGCGCGAGCACGAGCACCGACAGCCGGATGGCGAGTTGACCGCTGGAGTGCAGCGTCGCCCGGACCACCCGGTCAAGTGGGCCGGGCAGCGGACGGCGCGCGAACGCGAACGCGACCACCGTCAACGCGGCGAAGCACACCAGCGCGACCGCCGAGGCACCCGCGCTGCGCCCGCTCAGGAGCAGCGAGACGGCCACGATCGGGCCGAACTCGCCGAGCGTGCCGATCGCCATCACCTGCGCGCCGAACCGGGTGGGCAGCGCGCCCGCGTCGCGCAGGATCGGCAGCAGCGTGCCCAGCGCGGTGGTGGTCAGCGCGAGTCCGATCACCAGGCTCGTGGTGGCCGAGTCCGACCGCACCAGCAACAGGCCGAGCAGCAGGCCGACCACCAGGGACAGTGCCCAGCCCCACGTGGCCCGCCGCAGCGGTCGGCCGCTGAGCCGGGCCGGGTCGATCTCGAAGCCGGCCAGGAACATCAGGAACGCGAGCCCGAAGTTGGCCGTGAAGGTCAACACGGTCGTCTCCCGCACCCAGTCCAGCACCGACGGCCCGACCACGACTCCGAACAGCAGTTCCAGCACGACCGTGGGCACCGGAATCCACCGGCCGAGCAGGTCCGCGGTCAGTGGCGCGACGAATGCCAGGGTCAAGACGATCAGGAAGGGCGCGCTGTCGTGGGACACCGGCGGAGCATAGTTCGCGTTCGGGGGTGATCCGGGCAGACGCGCAGGCCGTCGGCCGACCTCCCGTCGAGAGCCGCCCGGACGGACGCACTAGGGTCGATATCCATGACTAGCAGCTCCCCCGAGGCCGTCTCCGTGCCCGCCGTCGAACTGCCCGCCGACCCCAGCACCGACCCCGGTGCCGAGCCTGTGAGCTGGGATGTCGTGGTGATCGGAGCGGGTCCCGCCGGGGCGTCGGCGGCGCTGGCCGCGGCCCGCGCGGGCCGACGGACGCTGATCCTGGACCGGGCCGAACTGCCGCGCTACAAGACCTGCGGCGGCGGCATCATCGGCCCCTCCAAGAACTCCCTCCCGCCCGGGTTCGAGCCGCCGGTCGAGGACCTGGTGCACGAGGTCGAGTTCACCCTGCGCGGGCGCCGCCGGCGGGTGCGCTCGGCCCGGACCACGCTGATCGGCCTGGTCGACCGGGCCCGCTTCGACGAGGCGCTGACCCGCGCGGCGGTGGCCGAGGGCGCGGTCCTGCGCGAGGGCGTCGCGGTCTCCCGGATCGCCGAGCGGGACGGCCGGGTGACGCTGACCCTGGCCGGCGGCGAGGTGCTGCGCGCGCACGCGGTGGTCGGTGCGGACGGCAGTGCCGGGCGCAGCTCGGCCTACGTCGGGGTCACCTTCGAGCAGGTCGATCTGGGCCTGGAGGCGGAGATCCCGGTACCGCCGGAGGTCGCCGCGCACTGGCGCGGCCGGATCCTGCTCGACTGGGGCCCGCTGCCGGGCTCGTACGGGTGGGTCTTCCCCAAGGGGGACACGTTGACCGTGGGCGTGATCTGCGCCCGGGGCGAGGGCGAGGCCACCCGCGCCTACCTGCGCGACTTCGTCGGTCGGCTCGGCCTGGCCGGGTTCCGGCCCGCCGTCGAGTCGGGCCACCTGACCCGCTGTCGCAAGGAGAGCGCGCCGCTTTCGCGCGGGCGGGTGCTGGTCGCCGGGGACGCCGCCGGGCTGCTGGAACCGTGGACGCGCGAGGGCATCTCGTACGCGCTGCGCTCCGGCCGGCTGGCGGGGGAGCGGGCCGCGCTGATGGCCGCAGTGGCCGGCGACGCCGAGGTGGACAAGATCGGTGCCGACTACCACGCGGACATCGACGCCGTGCTGGGTCGTGAGATGCGCGCCGGACGGCTCCTGCTCGGCGTCTTCGAGCGGCATCCCGGGATGTTGCACCACGCGGTGACCACGCTGCCGCAGGGATGGCGGGTGTTCCGCAAGGTGGTGCAGGGGCGGACCACGTTCGCCGATCTGCTGGAGCGGCCCGCCGCGCGACGGGTGCTGGCGCTCACCGGGCACTGACGTCGGGCGGCCCCGGCCCGTTGTGCACGGGTCGGGGCCGTCCGGTTCGCCGCGCGCGCCCGCTCGGCCGGGTTCATGCTCGGCCGAGCGCACGGTCCGGGGCGGGCGCGCGCCGGGTGTGGTCGGGGTGCGATCAGTCCCGGTCCGCCTCGTCCTCGCCCTCGGCGGAACGGACCCGGCGCAGGCGCGTGCCCTGGAACAGCGCGTTGCCCACCAGCATCAGGCCGAGCGCGCCGCCGGCCAGTGACACGGTGTCGTCGCCGGGGCCGGTCTTGGGCAGGGTGCTCGGCGGCGGGGGCGCTTCGGTGCCGCCGGTGGTTCCGCCCGTGCTCGCACCACCGGTCGCGCCACCGCCGGTGGTCCCGCCACCAGTCGTGCCACCAGCGGTGGTCCCGCCACCGGTGGTGGTGCCGGGTACGCCCGGATTCGCGGTGTTCACCGTGTACCCGATGAACGACGGGTCGTTGTTGTTGGCCCGGTTGACCAGGGTCAACGGTCCGGCCCGGCCCAGCACCACGGACGTGTCCGTCGCACCCTCGGGCACCACGAGCACGCAGAACGTGGAGATGTCCGCCTCCGGCGCGAGCGGGAGTCGCACCTCGGCGCGCGCCGCGCGCGGTTGCCGCACGGCCGGCAGGTATTCCACGGCCGCCGACCACCGCTTGGTCTCGTGCGGCCCGAGCGCGCCCGGTGCGCACTTGAACGTGGTGGTCCAGGCCGGTCCCGGGGACTTGAGCGCGGGCGCGGTCGAACATCCGGACACCGAGAGGATCCGGAGCGCGCCGGTGGTGCGGGCGTACACGTCGCGGGCGGGCTGGGCCCGGTCGGTGGCGTTGGTGACGGTGAACGCGATCGAGCCCCGGCCGTTGGCGTCGAAGGTGATCTGGGTGGACGTGGTCACCGCGAACGGCTCGGCCGTGGGCGGCACGGTCGGCGACGCGGAGCCGGACGGCGCGGTGGTGGGCGGGGTGGTGCTCGGCCGCGGTGTGGTCGGTGGTGGCGTCGTCCCCGGTTCGGTGGTCGAGGGCTTGGTGGTCGACGGCCTGGTGGTCGTGGGCTTGTTCGTCGTGGGCGGCGGCGTGCTGCTCGGCCGTTGTGAGGTGGGCGGCTTGGTGGTGACCGGTGGTCGTGTGGTCGCGGGCGGCTTCGTGGTGACCTCGCCCGTCGGGGTGTGCCCACCGCCGTACCGATGGACGGGACCGTTCCCCTCGATATCCGCGACGGCCAGACCGGCGTTCAGAATCATTCCTATTCCGACCGGAACAGAAATTATCAACGCCGCGCGCTTGACGTTTTCTGATCGAAGTTTTTTCGGAGTGAACATGCGGTATCCCCCTCCCGCTATGTGTGACGATTCGTTCTACCATGTCCGTCCTAAGCTTTCGCAGGGCCTTTTTGAGGTAATCCCACGAAAGCGGCAATGGTCTGATCTTGAGAAGCGGCGGGACCTGGGGGAAAGCCGATGCCGGGCGGGCCTGGAGACGGTGGGGCGGGCTTTGTGGTCGGAGCCCGGTACGAGCTGGTGAACGTGCTCGGCAGCGGCGGGATGGGCACCGTGTGGCGGGCCCGGGACCGCCTGCTCGACCGACCGGTGGCGGCGAAGGTGATCAGCACCGGATGGGGGCGCAGCGCGTCCCAGTCCTTCCGGGAACGCAGCCTGCGGGAGGCGCAGGCGACCGCGCGGATCAATCACCCCAACGTGGTGCGGGTCTACGACTACGTCGAGGACGACGACCGGTTGTGGATCGTGATGGAGCTGCTCGACGCCCGCTCGCTGGACACGATCCTGGAGGAGGACGGGCCGCTCACCCCGCACGCCGCCGCGGCGATGGCCGTGCAGATCGCCCGCGCGCTCGGCGTCGTGCACGCGCACGGCGTCATCCACCGCGATGTCAAGCCGGGCAACGTGCTGCTCGAGCGGGACGGCCACGCCGTGCTGACCGACTTCGGCATCGCCGCGCTGGAGGGGGTCAGCGGGCTGACCGGGACCGGTGCGATCCTGGGCTCGCCCGAGTTCATGGCGCCCGAGCGGATCGAGAGCGAACACCCCGGACCCGCCTCCGACCTGTGGTCGCTGGGCGTCACGCTGTGCGCGGCGGTCACCGGCGCGTCGCCGTTCCGGCGCTCCACGCCGGTGGCCACGATGCACGCGATCGTGATCGCCGAGCCCGAGGTGCCCGAGGAGATCGGTCCGCTGGGACCGCTCGTGCGCGACCTGTTCCGGCGCGACCCGGCCCAGCGCCCGGACTCGGCGGAGGTGGAGGCCAGGCTGAGCGCGCTGCTCGCCGCCGAGGGGCGCCGGCACGCGGGCGGGTCGACCCAACCGATCCCGCCCACCGCACTCGGCCGGGCGCTCGATCGCGGGCCGGCCGAGCGGGGGCCGGTCGAGTACGGCACGAACGAGCGTGCCCCGGTCGAGGCGGACGACGACGCGACGCTGGTGCCGACCACGCATCCGCAACCACCGCTGCGCGACCTGGTCCCGCCCGCCCGGATCGCTCCCGACGACGGCACCCCGCTCGACCCGTTCCCGCGTGTGCCCGCCGCGCCGCCGCCGGGGCAGCGGCCGAGCACGCCGCCCGGCGGAGCCCACTCGCCGACCTTCCCGCTGCCGGGCCGCACCCGCCGGCCACCCCGCTCGCGCCGCCGCTTCCTGGCCGTGCTGATGCCCGTCGTCACACTCCTGGTGGCCGGCGCCATCGTCGCGGCGCTGCTGCTCGCCGACGGCGATGGCGGGACGAACAGGGGTGGCGCGAGCGGCAGCGAGGGGCCGTCGACCGCCTCCGGGACGAACGGCCGGCCCTCGACGAACCCGGTCGCGGGCCTCGCGCCGTACCCGGGCGCGACCCCGGGGACCGCGCCGATCCCGGTGCGCAAGGCGGACGAGAACACCTTCGCGTGGCAGGTCCCGCAGGGCTGGAACCGAAAGGAGCAGAACCAGAGCGTGATCTACTCGGACCCGGCCGGCGCGAGCGTGTTGACCGGGCGTACCGCGTTCCAACAGACCACGGATTTGTTGGAGCAGTGGCGCGACGACGAACAGAACGCGCCCAAGGTTTTTCGCGACTATCGGAAAGTGGTCTTCGAGGAACGCGCCATTCACGGTGCCAAGGGTGTGGTCTGGGAATACACCTGGACCGAGTCCGGTATTTCCCGGCACGCGATGTTGGCGGCGGTGATCGTCAATGGCATCTACATCGAGGTCGACGTCTTCAGCACCGAGCAGTTGTGGACGCGCGACGCGGCACTGCACGCGCTCGCGGTGACCGACTTCACCCTCGCGGGCGCCCGCCCCGGAGCCTGAGCGCCGATCCCACGGGCGCCGCGCTCACCGGCGCAGCGCCTCCAGACCCAGCAGCGCCACGTGCAGCGACAGGCAGCTCTCCACCTGGTCCAGGTCGACGCCCAGGATTCGTTCGATCCGGTGCAGGCGCTCGTAGAAGGAGGGCCGGGACAGGTGCGCGGCGTCGGCCGCCGCGGACTTGTTCCGGCCGTGGTCCAGATAGACCTGGAGCATCGCGATCAACTGGGTGCCCTGCTGGGCGTCGTAGGCGAGCAGCGGCCCGAGTTCGCGCTCGACGTAGGTCTGCAGCCGCGCGTCGTCGCGCAGCAGGTGCAGCAGTCCGCGCAGCCGTACGTCGGGCAGCCGGTAGAAGGCGGCCTTGCCGCCCTGGTGCAGCGCGGCGTCCGCGACCTGGGTGGCCTCCAGGAGCGAGCGGCGCGCGTCGCGCACCGCGCCCACCGAGGAGCCGACCGCGACCACGATGTCGTCCGCGAGGTCCGGGGCGAGCCGGCGGATCGCCGCGGAGAAGCCCTCCAGCGCGCCGTCCTCGGTGTCCTGCGACGCGAGCGCCACCAGCAGCCCGACGTTGTCGTCGTCCAGGCCGCCGACCAGCGCCGCCAGTCGGCGCTCGCGGACCGCCGCGGCGGCGATCTCGGTGAAGTCGCGCAGCCGCGCCTGCGATTCCAGCGCGGCCGGGGTCACACTGCGCCGCAGCCGCAACACCACGCCGACCAGCCGCCGCCCCTCCAGCGGCACACCGAGCGCGCGGGCCCGCAGAGTCACCTCGGCCACCGTGTAGGAGTGGGTCAGGATGCCGGACAGCAGCGTGCGGTGGGTCTGCCGCTCCAGGCTCTCCCGGTCGCGCACCACCAGGCGGTTCAGCGCGAGGGTGGAGGCGGCCCGCTCCAGCAGCATGCTCTGCTGCGCGAGCGGTGGCGTGCCGTCGCCGACCAGCACCAGCCGGCCCCAGTCGTGGCCGCGCGCGCCGACCGTGGTCACCAGCCACCCGGTGCGTTCGTCGAAGGCGGTCCGGGCGGACATGCGCAGTTGCCGCGAGCGGTCCTCCCAGTTCTCCAGGAGGGTTTCGGCGACCACCCCGGGCGCGTCGTAGGCGAGCACCTGGTGGGCGAGGTTCTCCAGGATCACCGGGCGCCCGGCCATCCGGGACGCCTGCCGGACGATCTCGGCGGGTTCGGCGCCCTCGACCGCGAGTTCGTTGAACGCCTGGTGCACCGCCTCGGACGCCTGGAGTTCGGCGAGCTGGGCGTCGATGATCAGCCCGTGTACGGCCTCGGTGATGCCGATGAACCGGGTCTCGTTGCGCAGCGTGATCACCGGGAGGCCGACCTGCTCGGCTGCGGCGACCAGCGCGCGCGGCAACTGGTCGGTGTAGCGCCGGCCCAGCTCGACCACGAGACCGGCCGCGTCCACGTCGGCGAGATCGCGGATGTAGCGTTGCAGGCCCTCGCGCTCCTCGGGGAGCGCGATGCCGGTGGCCATCACCAGCTCGCCACCCTTGAGCAGCCGGGTCACGTCCGGCAGCTCGCTGATGTGCACCCAGCGCACCGGCCGGGCCAGGCCGCGTTCACCCGCGACCACCTGCGGGCGGCCGCGCCGGACGATATCGAGGGCCAGTACGTCGGCGACCGTGGGGAACATCCGAAAACCTCCGCGAGCTGACTTCGGCCCGACCGCGACGGCGGTTGGTTCCCGAGGGAAGCGGGCATCGGCGAGCAATCTGTAAACGGCTCGGCCGGCGATACTTCCATGGTGACAGGTCGTCGAGCGGTTCGACCCCCGACCCCGGGGTCGATCGCGACGATTCACGACCTGTAAAGCCCACGTCCTCGTACCTGTCGATGTGCCTGTTGCGGCACCCCGTGTCGAAACGGCATCGTCCTACGCTGACGCGGCTCACGCGCATAACCGCCACCCGCGGCGCCCGTCGGCTCATCGAAAACCCCCTTGGAGGGCTCCCATGCCTGTGCAGGACTTCGGCAAAGGTCATCAGTACGTCGGGGGACAACTGCGGCAGGGCTCGTCAGGAGAGACCTTCGACGTCACGAATCCGGCGACCGGCGAGACGGTCGAGACCCTCACGCTGGCGGACCCCTCGGACGTGGACGCGGCGGTAGCCGCCGCCAAGGGCGCCTTCCCGCAGTGGTCGCGGGCCACCCCGGGCGAGCGGGCGACCGCGTTGAACCGGCTGTCGGTGCTGCTGGAGGAGCGTGCCGAGGACTTCGCCCGCGTCGAGAGCGCGCAGGCGGGCAAGCCGATCCGGCTCAGCACCGAGTTCGACGTGCCGGGCACGATCGACAACACCGCGTTCTTCGCGGGCGCGGCGCGCAACCTGGAGGGCAAGGCGGCCGGCGAGTACTCGGCCGGCTCCACGTCGATGGTGCGCCGCGAGGCGATCGGCGTGGTCGGCTCGATCGCGCCGTGGAACTACCCCCTCCAGATGGCCGCCTGGAAGATCCTCCCGGCGATCGCCGCGGGCAACACCATCGTGCTCAAGCCCGCCGAGATCACGCCGCTGACCTCGCTGATGTTCGCGCGGGCGTGCTCCGACGCGGGCATCCCCGACGGCGTGGTCAACGTGATCACCGGCAAGGGCCGGACCGTCGGCGAGTACCTGATGGGCCACGCGGACGTGTCGATGATCTCGTTCACCGGCTCCACCGGCGTCGGCAAGCGAGTCGGCGAGGTCGCGCTGCAGACCGTCAAGCGGCTGCACCTGGAACTCGGCGGCAAGGCCCCGTTCGTGGTCTTCGACGACGCCGACCTCGACGCCGCGATCAACGGCGCGGTCGCCGCGTCGCTGATCAACTCGGGCCAGGACTGCACCGCCGCGACCCGCGCCTACGTGCAGCGCCCGCTCTACGACGCTTTCGTCGCGGGCGTCGCGGAGTTGTACGACGGGGTGCGGCTCGGCGACACGATGGACCCCTCGACAGACCTCGGCCCGCTCGTCTCGCGGCGTCAGCAGGAGTCGGTGGCCGGCTTCGTCGAGCGTGCCCGCGGCTACGGCGCGACGATCGTGACCGGCGGCGAGATCCCCGGCGGCGAGTTGGCCAAGGGCGCGTTCTATCGTCCGACGCTGGTCACCGACGTGGCCCAGGACAGCGAGATCGTGCAGGACGAGATCTTCGGCCCGGTCCTGGTCGTGCTGCCGTTCGACAGCGACGAGGAGGGCATCCGACTCGCCAACGACACCCCGTACGGCCTGGCCGCCTCCGCGTGGACGCGGGACATCTTCCGCTCGCTGCGCGCGACCCGGGAGATCCAGGCCGGCTGCGTGTGGGTCAACGACCACATCCCGATCATCAGCGACATGCCGCACGGCGGCTACAAGGCGTCCGGCTTCGGCAAGGACATGTCGCAGTACTCCTTCGACGAGTACACCCAGGTCAAGCACGTCATGTACGACGGCACGGGAATCGCCCGCAAGGACTGGCACCGGACGATCTTCGGAAATCGGTAACCACCCCCATCGAGCGGGCGGTCGGGAGCGCGAGCCCTCGACCGCCCTTGCGGCCGGCGGACGGGCCCCGGCCCGCGATGCGGCGAGAGGAATCATGACTGAGCAGCAGCGGGCCGGCGACTCCGGCGACGTCTCCTTGGCGGGTCTGAGCAAGCACTACGGCGACTTCACGGCCGTCCGACCCATGGACCTGACGATCCCGGCGGGATCGTTCTTCGCCCTCCTCGGCGCCTCGGGGTGCGGCAAGACCACGACGCTGCGGATGATCGCCGGACTGGAGCAGCCCTCGACGGGCAGCGTCAGCATCGGCGACCGCGACGTCACGGCGCTGCCGCCGTACAAGCGCCCCGTCAACACGGTGTTCCAGAACTACGCGCTGTTTCCGCACCTGAGCGTGGCCGACAACGTCGGCTTCGGGCTCAAGCGGCGCGGCATCAAGGACACCGCGGGTCCGGTCAAGGACATGCTCGACCTGGTCGAGCTCGGGCACCTGGCCAAGCGCAAGCCCACCCAGCTCTCCGGCGGTCAGCAGCAGCGGGTCGCGGTGGCCCGGGCGCTGATCAACACGCCGCAGGTACTGCTCCTGGACGAGCCGCTGGGCGCGCTCGACCTCAAGCTGCGGCGGCAGATGCAGCTCGAACTCAAGCGCATCCAGACCGACGTGGGCATCACCTTCGTGCACGTGACGCACGACCAGGAAGAGGCCATGACGATGGCCGACACGATCGCCGTGATGAACGGCGGCCGAATAGAGCAACTCGGCTCGCCGGTCGAGCTGTACGAGGCGCCGCGCACCACCTTCGTGGCCAACTTCCTGGGCCAGTCCAACCTGATCGAGGCCAAGGTGACCGGGCGCGCCGACGGTGATCTGCTGTTGGACGCGCAGGGCAACCGGCTGGTGCTGCCCGCGGCCCGTTCGTCCGCCGACGGCGACCGGCTGGTGATGGGCATCCGTCCGGAGAAGATCACCATCACCTACGCGGCGGACGCCACCATCGCGGACGGCCGCAATCGCCTCGACGGCGGCGTGATCGTGGACGCCGCGTTCATCGGCGTCTCCACGCAGTACGTCGTGCGCATGCCTTGGGGCCAGGAGTTCACCGTGTTCGAGCAGAACATGGAGCGCGACCCGCGTGTGGTGCCCGGCGCGACGGTGATCCTGCACTGGAACCCGGGGCACGGCTTCGGCCTGGAGTCGGGCGACCTGACCGCGGGCATCGCCGAGGCGAGCGAGGACGCCGCGTGAGCGCGCTGGGCACCCTGGGCGCGGGCACGACGGGGGGTGCGGAGGACACCAAGGCGACCACGGAGCTCGAACGGCGCGGCAGATGGGTGCCGTACGCGCTGCTCGCTCCCGGTCTGCTGTGGCTGGTGGTGTTCTTCGCCGTCCCGATGGTGGTGCAGGGCTCGACCTCGCTGCAGACCGGCAACCTGAGCAAGGGCTACGACCTCACCTGGCACTGGGCCACCTACTGGGACGCGATCGAGCAGTACTACCCGCAGTTCCTGCGCTCGTTCGGGTACGCCGCCGCGGCGACCGTGATGTGCCTGGTGATCGGCTACCCGCTCGCCTACGCGATCGCGTTCAAGGCCGGCCGGTGGCGCGGCATGTGGCTGGTGCTGGTGATCGCGCCGTTCTTCACCAGCTTCCTGGTCCGCACGCTGGCCTGGAAGACGATCCTCGCGGACAACGGGATCGTCGTGGACGTGCTCAACAAGCTGCACTTCACCAACGTCACGGCGTTCCTCGGACTCACCCAGGACGACCGGGTGTTGGCCACGCCGCTCGCGGTGATCTGCGGTCTGACCTACAACTTCCTGCCGTTCATGGTGCTGCCGCTGTACGCGTGCCTGGAGCGGATCGATCCGCGGCTGCACGAGGCCGCGGGCGACCTGTACGCGTCGCCGAAGACCACCTTCGTCAAGGTCACCTTCCCGCTGTCGCTGCCGGGCGTGGTCTCCGGCACGCTGCTCACCTTCATCCCGGCGTCCGGCGACTACGTCAACGCGCAGTGGCTCGGCTCGCCCGACACCGGCATGGCGGGCAACGTGATCCAGACCCAGTTCCTGCGGGTGCTGGACTACCCGACCGCGGCCGCCCTGTCGTTCATCCTGATGTTGCTGATCGTGCTCATGGTGACGGCGTACATCCGCAAGGCGGGGACGGAGGACCTGGTCTGATGGCCGTCGTCAACTGGTTGCGTCGCAACGTCATCGTGCTGTTCGGCCTACTCGCGCTGGGCTACATGACGCTGCCCAACATCGTCGTGCTGATGTTCTCGTTCAACGATCCGAACGGGCGCTTCAACTACACCTGGAACGGCTTCACGCTCGACGCGTGGAAGGAGCCGTGCGGGGTCGCGGGCATCTGCGACTCGGTCGCGGTCAGCATGAAGATCGCGGTGTTGTCCACGATCGCGGCCACGGTGCTCGGCACCGCGATCGCGTTCGCGCTCGGCCGCTATCGGTTCCGCGCCCGCGGCGCGATCAACACGCTGCTGTTCCTGCCGATGTCGATGCCCGAGGTGGTGATGGGCGCCTCGCTCGGCACGCTGTTCCTGAACATGCGGATCAACACCGGCTTCGTCACCATCCTGATCGCGCACATCATGTTCTGCCTGAGCTTCGTGGTGGTCGCGGTCAAGGCCCGCGTGCTGGGCATGGACCCCAAGCTCGAAGAGGCCGCGCAGGACCTGTACGCGTCACCCACCCAGGTGTTCCTGCGGGTGACCCTGCCGCTCGCGGCGCCCGGCATCGGGGCGGGCGCGATGCTCGCCTTCGCGCTGAGCTTCGACGACTTCGTGATCACGAACTTCACCTCGGGCAACACGGTCACCTTCCCGATGTTCGTCTACGGCGCCGCCCAGCGCGGCACCCCGCCGCAGATCAACGTGATCGGCTCGGCGATGTTCGTGATCGCCGTGCTGATCGTGATGATCGGACAGATCCGCGCGTCACGGCGGGCCAAACAGCGGGCGTAGTTCGTCCGTTGCATGATGATCAATCCCAGATCTGTAGCTATGCGGTGAAACCGCCGGGGTCCGACAAGGGGACCCCGGCGGGCCCCGCGAAAGTGGTGAAACCCCATGGGTCCCCGGAACACGTCGGATCCTGCCCCCTCGGTCGAGGCCGTCCGCTCGCTCGCGGACGCCGCGCCGACTCCCTTCTGGCTCGACCGGCCCGACCGCCCCGAGCCGCGCGCGGCCCTGGTCGGCGACCAGCACTGCGATCTCGTGGTCGTCGGCGGCGGCTATTCGGGCCTGTGGACCGCGCTGATCGCGAAGGAACGCAACCCCTCGCGCGACGTGATGCTGGTCGAGGCACACGAGATCGGCTGGGCGGCCTCGGGTCGCAACGGTGGATTCTGCGCCGCGAGCCTGACCCACGGCTTCTACAACGGCCTGGACCGCTGGCCGAACGAACTGGCCCGGCTGGAGCGGCTGGGCGAGCACAACCTGGACGAGATCCAGGCGGCGGTCGAGCGCTACGGCATCGACTGCGCCTTCGAGCGCACCGGCGAACTCAACGTCGCGACGCAGCCGCACCAGGTCGAGGAACTGCGCGAGGAGATCGAACTCGCGAAGCGGTACGGCACCGAACTGACCTTCCTGGACCGCGACGAGGTCCGGGCCGAGGTCGCCTCGCCGACCTATCTCGCGGGCGTGTGGGACAAGACCGGCTGCGCGATGGTGGACCCGGCCCGGTTGGCCTGGGGCCTCAAGGCCGCGTGCGAGTCGCTGGGCGTGCGCGTCCACGAGCGCACCAAGGTGACCGGACTGGCCGAACACGGCTCCGGGATGGTGCTCGAGACCGCGTACGGCCGGATCTTCGCGGGCAACGTGGCGCTGGGCACCAACGTGTTCCCGTCGCTGGTCAAGCGGTTGCGGCCGTTCGTGGTCCCGGTCTACGACTACGCGATGATGACCGAGCCGCTCACCGAGGAGCAGCTCGCGGCGGTCGGCTGGCACAACCGGCAGGGCATCGGCGACACGAACAACCAGTTCCACTACTACCGGCTCAGCGCGGACAACCGGATCCTGTGGGGCGGCTACGACGCCATTTACCACTACGGCTCCAAGCTGTCCTCGGACCTGGACCAGCGGCCGGAGACCTTCGCGAAGCTCGCCCAGCACTTCTTCGAGACGTTCCCGCAGCTCGAGGGCCTGCGCTTCACCCACACGTGGGGCGGTGCGATCGACACCTGCAGCCGCTTCTCGGCGTTCTTCGGCACCGCCTACAAGGGCAAGGTCGCGTACGCGCTGGGCTACACCGGCCTGGGCGTGGGTGCCACCCGCTTCGGCGCCGAGGTGATGCTGGACCGGCTCGACGGCCGCCCCACCGAGCGCACCGAACTCGAGATGGTCCGCACCAAGCCGCTCCCGTTCCCGCCGGAGCCGATCAAGTGGGCCGGCGTCTCGATGACCAAGTGGTCGATGGACCGCGCCGACAAGAACGGCGGCAAGCGCAACCTGTGGCTCAAGGCCCTCGACAAGGTAGGCATGGGCTTCGACAGTTAGAACCGCGCTGCGCGCGGGGCGGCTGTGCCGCCGGGCGGCCTCCGGCCGCTCTCCTCGCGCGCTCGTCGATCACTTCACGCGATCGAGTCGGGGGCGCTGACCGCGCCGTCGGGCAGCCGGGTGAGCATGCGCCTCACCCGGCTTCCGGTGCGCCGTTCCCGAGCCCCGGCGGGGGCCGCGAGGCCATGGTTCGCCCGCCCCGCGTGGTGAATCCGCAGCGTCGTCCCGAAACGTAACGGGTGGGCGGGTGGGCACCCTCAACACCGACCAAGACGGTCTGTAAGGCGAACGCCCCAACCGCCGACACTGTGAACCTTGAGCCCACACCCTCCGGCCAGCAGACTGGCAAACCGTACGGGGCTTGTGCGGCCCCTCGCCAGAACCGCATCCCCCGGAAGGTCGGACCGTGACGAACCACGTAACCCACTGGATTGCCAACGCGGAGTGGACCGGTACCTCCGAGCGTCGGGGCGACATCCACAACCCCGCCACCGGCAAGGTCACCGGCACGGTCGACTACGCCTCCGTGGCCGAGGTCGACGAGGCCGTCTCGGTCGCCGTCCGCGCCTTCGCCGGCTGGAAGAACGCCTCGCTCGCGAAGCGCTCCTCCGTGCTCTTCAACTTCCGCGAGCTGCTCAACGCCAAGAAGGACGAGCTCGCCGCGATCATCGTGGCCGAGCACGGCAAGGTGCACTCGGACGCGCTCGGCGAGATCGCCCGCGGCCAGGAGGTCGTGGAACTCGCCTGCGGCATCCCGCACTTGCAGAAGGGCGGGCACTCCGAGCAGGCGTCGACCGGCATCGACGTCTACTCGATCCGCCAGCCGCTCGGCCCGGTCGCGATCATCTCGCCGTTCAACTTCCCGGCGATGGTCCCGATGTGGTTCTTCCCGATCGCGATCGCCACCGGCAACACGGTGATTCTCAAGCCCAGCGAGAAGGACCCGTCCACCGCGAACTTCCTCGCCGACCTGTGGAAGCAGGCCGGGCTGCCCGAGGGCGTGTTCAACGTCGTGCACGGTGACAAGGTCGCGGTCGACCGCATCCTGGAGCACCCGGACATCAAGTCCGTCTCGTTCGTCGGCTCGACCCCGATCGCCAAGTACGTGTATGAGAACGGCACCCGCTACGGCAAGCGGGTGCAGGCGCTCGGCGGCGCCAAGAACCACATGCTGGTGCTCCCGGACGCCGACCTGGACCTGGTCGCCGACGCCGCGGTCAACGCCGGTTTCGGTGCGGCCGGCGAGCGCTGCATGGCGATCTCCGCCCTGGTCGCGGTCGAGCCGATCGCCGACGAGCTGATCGCCCGGATCAAGGAGCGGATGACCAAGCTCCGGGTCGGCGCCGGCAACGACGCCCAGTCCGAGATGGGCCCGCTGGTCACCCGGCAGCACGCGGACAAGGTGCTGTCGTACGTCCAGGCGGGCGAGGACCAGGGCGCGACGCTGGTGGTGGACGGCCGCGAGCACCCGATCAACGGCGCCGACACGGCCGAGGGCTACTGGGTCGGCCCGACCCTGTTCGACAACGTCACGCCCGGGATGTCGATCTACACCGACGAGATCTTCGGCCCGGTGTTGTCGGTGGTCCGGGTCGAGTCCTACGACGAGGGCCTGGCGCTGATCAACGCCAACCCGTACGGCAACGGCACCGCGATCTTCACCAACGACGGTGGCGCGGCCCGCCGGTTCCAGAACGAGGTCGAGGTCGGCATGATCGGCATCAACGTGCCGATCCCGGTCCCGGTCGCCTACTACTCGTTCGGCGGCTGGAAGAACTCGCTGTTCGGCGACCTGCACGCGTACGGCGCCGACGGCGTGCAGTTCTTCACCCGCGGCAAGGTCGTCACCCAGCGCTGGCTCGACCCCAGCCACGGCGGCATCAACCTGGGCTTCCCGACCAACGACTGACATACCGCGCGCCGTACTTCGCGCGCAGCCCGCCCGACCCCAATGACGTGGTCGGGCGGGCTTCGTCGTTCCCGCGCGCGCCGGGCGGGCTTGCCCATTTCTTCCGTACGCCTTCCCTGGCAGCATGCGTGACGGGTCGTCAGATGATCAATCGGCGGCCGCGACGAACGCGACAGGGGAACGGCGCATGCCCATCGACGACAGACCGGACGGCGATACGGCCGTCCGATTGATCCAGATCTCCGACGTGCACTACCGGGACGCTCCGGGCACGCACGGGTTCGTGCAGCACGACCCGGACGCCGGATTGGCGGCGGCCCTCGCGCACGCCGCCGACGCGCTCTCCGCCGCCGACGTGTTGGTCGCGTCCGGCGACCTGGCGGACACCGGCGAACCGGGCGCCTACCGGCGGCTCGGGGACGTGCTGCAGGAGCTCCCGGTGCCGGTGTACTGCCTGCCGGGCAATCACGACAGCCACGACGCCTACACCGCGGGCCTGCCGCGTACCGGTGTGCACCTGGAACCCGCGGTGCGGATCGGGAAGTGGCTGCTGCTCATGGTGGACACCAACGCGCTCGGCCGCGAACACGTGGGCGACGGCGTGTACCGCGATCTCGACGACCGGATGACCCGGGCCGACGGGCCCGAGCTCAGCGCGCCCGAGGCGGCCCGGATCCGGGAGATCCTGGCCGGGTCCGACGCCGAACACGTCCTGCTGTTCGTGCACCAGCCACCACTCGCGGAGATCTCCCCGCACCTGGACCCCTCCGGTCGACTCGGCGCGCTGCTCGGCGACTTCGGGCACATCCGGGCCATCTCCGGCGGCCACCTGCACGGCAGCCTGGAGGGCGAGTTCGCCGGTGTCCCGGTGTTCGTGGCGCCCTCGACGACGTACAGCATCGACTACGCCGGCAGGCACTTCGACGGCCCCGGCTACCGGACGTTCACGCTGCACCCCGACGGGCGGGTCGAGTCCCGGGCGCACACCGCGCCCGGTCCGATCACGGACGCGATGCGAGCCAAGCCCGCACCGCGCTTTCTCACCGATCTCATGCTGGGCGTGGTGACCATCGAGGAGATGCGCGAGATGACCGACGAGGGGTTCCTGGAGCGGTTCGGCGAGCCGCGTCCGGTCCGCGGCGCCTGAACCCGCCGCATTCGTTCGGCGGGTCCCGGGACCCGCGCCGAGGCAGTACGAGCCCGAGCAGCACGAGGAGACACGTGACACAACATCAGGCGGACGCCGGACTCGCCCTCGAAGGGGTCCGCAACTTCCGCGACATCGGCGGACTGCCCACCGCCGACGGCCGGCGGGTGCGCGCCGGCCGCTACTTCCGCAGCGGCCACCTGGCCAAGCCCACCGACGCGGACCGCGCGGTGATCGCGGAGCTGGGCATCCGGCTCGTGGTGGACCTGCGCAGCCCGGCCGACATCGAGCTGGACGGCGCCGACGTGCTGCCGGACGGCGCGCGATGGCTCAACCTGCCGATGTCCGACCCGGCCCGGCACTCGGACTTCTGGAGCGATCTGCGCAACGCCGACCTGAGCGTGCTGCGCGAGCGGCTCGGCAACGGGCGCGCGGAGAAGTCGATCGCGGCGGACTACCGCGACCAGGTGGTGAACCGGGTCGACAAGCACGCGGAGATGTTGCGCGCGATGATCGACGCCGACGGTCTGCCGGTGGTGGTGCACTGTTCGGCCGGCAAGGACCGGGCGGGCATAGCGGCGGCGCTGGTGCAGCGGATCGTCGGCGTCTCCGCCGACGACGCGGTGGCGAACTACCTGGTCAGCAACGAACCGGGCAACCGCTACGAGCCGAACAGCGACAAGCTCGCGATGCGGCCCGGCCTGCTCGAACTCTTCCAGCCGTTCCTGGAGGTACGCGAGGAGTACCTGCGCGGCGCGCTGGAGGTGATGGACACCCACTGGGGCGGCTTCGACGCCTACCTGGAGCGGGGCCTGGGCCTGGAGGCGGACCGGCTGGACCGGTTGCGGTCGGCGCTGTTGGAGGACTGAGCCGGGCGGCGGACCGAAACGGGTCCGGACGCGCCCGAGGGCGGTGCCCACAGGAGGAGGCACCGCCCTCGGGCGGGTACGGCGTGCGGCGGTCGCCGCAGGCCCGCGACGGTCAGGAGTCGTCGGCCATCAGCTTGATGTTCCAGCGGGTCTCCTGGCGCGGCCGCAGGTACAGCACCCAGTACAGCGCGGCCAGGACCAGCACACCGCCGGTGATCAGCAGCGCACGGGTGGGCTGTTCGGTCAGCACGTAGATCATCGCCGCGATCAGCAGCACCGGGATCGCGGGCCACAGCGGCATCCGCCACGCCTGGGTGGTCTTGTGCGCGCCCTTGCGCGCGACCAGCACGGCGAGCGCCACCACCAGGTAGAGCGCGGCGACCGCGACGCCGGTGACCTCACTGAGGAGCGTCGTGGGTACGAAGCACAGGAGTGCGCCGGGCACGCCGACCACGAGCGTGGAGACCCACGGCGAACCGAACCGGTTCACCTTGCCGAAGGCCCGGTTGATCGGCTCGGGCCAGGCCCGGTCGCGGGCCGAGGCGTAGACCACCCGCGAGTTCTGGATCACCATGACCACGCCCGCGTTGATGATCGCCAGCGCGATGCACAGGCCGATGAAGGTGGCCATGCCGTGGTTGGACCAGCCCTCGACCAGGCCGAGGATGTCGCCGCCCGCCAGGGTCGCCTGGTCGGGTGCGCCCAGCGAGATCGCGATGGTCGGCACGATCAGGATCACGCCGCCCAGACCCAGGGTCCACAACACCGTGCGGGAGACCGTGCGGCGCGGGTTCTCCATCTCCTCGGCCAGGTAGACCGCGGTGGAGAAGCCCTGGAGGGCGAACAGCGCGCCGGCCATGCCCGCGATCAGCACGGCCATCTTCACCGGATCCGTCGTGTTGCCCGCGGTGTCCGCGATGACCTCGGGCTTGATCAGCGTCGAGGTGGACTGGTGCGTGTTGGCGAAGCCGAGGAAGGCCACGATCGCCGCGGCGATCACCTCCAGGGCCAGGAACACGCCGGTCACCCACGCGTTCGCGCGCAGGTCGAGCAAACCCATGATGGTGGCCAGGATCATCACCGCGGCGCCGGCCCACAGGGTGTCGATCGTCGCGATCGAGGTCAGATAATCGGCGGTGCCCAGCGCGATGATCGGCGGCACGATCATCACCACGATGGTGGCGATGATGAAGACCAGCCAGCCCATGAAGCGGCCCATCAGGGTGCCGACCATGGCGTACTCGCCGCCGGCGCTGGGGATCAGGGTGCCCAGCTCGGAGTAACAGAACGCGACGCCGACGCACAGGACGGCGGCCACGACCAGGGCCAACGCGGTGCCGGAGCCGAGCGTCTCGAACATGTCCGGAACGATCACGAAGAGCGAGGACGCGGGGGTCAGACAGGAGAGGGTGAGCAGTGTGCCGCCGACGACTCCGATGGAGCGCTTGAGCGGGGCGGGGGTACCACCGGCGTCGAGGGTGACTGGAGTCAGGGTCCCGGACGGCGGTGGGGTTGTTTCAACAGCCATGTGCGCTACCTCTGCGGGACAGCGGGGTGCGGTTATCGCCTCCGGGACGGATGGTGAGCCGTTCGTACCTTCCGAACGGTGCGGCGTAATACAAACGCCCGTTTGATCACCCGTCAAGATCCCGTTAGCAACTGATTCCGCAGGTTGTACGCCCAGATTTCATCGAATAACGCTTCAAGCTGGCATCTGATGGCGCGTAATCCGCAGATTGCGTCGCGGGAAAAGTTTTCTCACCGTTCACCTGTCGAGATAGCCTCCGGCCATGGTCAACCGCGTACTCGCGCACACCGGCGCCCGGCACCCCGTGATCCAGGCGCCGATGGGTTGGATAGCCCGCTCCCCACTGGCCGCCGCGGTGTCCGCGGCGGGCGGGCTCGGGATGGTGGAGACCTCCTCCGGCGAGGTCGACGCCTGCCGCCGGGAGATCGACACGATGGTCGGCTCGGGATTGGTGTTCGGGGTCAACCTGCCGCTGATGTTCCTGCGCGACGACCGGCTCGTGCGGCACGTGGCCGACGCGGGCGTGCGCTTCGTGACCACGTCGGCGGGCAACCCGGCGACCTTCGTCGACCTGCTGCGCGAGCACGGCCTGATCGTCTATCACGTGGTGCCCTCGATCCGGGCCGCGCGCAAGGCGGTCGACGCCGGCGTGGACGGACTGGTGGTGGAGGGAGCCGAGGGCGGCGGCTTCAAGAACCCGGCCGAGGTGTCGCTGCTCGTGCTGCTCCAGGGCATCCGGGAGATCACCGACCTGCCGCTGGTCGCGGCCGGCGGCATCGTGGACGGGCGCGGCATGGCGGCGGCGTTCGCGCTGGGCGCCGAGGCGGTACAGATGGGCACCCGGTTCCTGGCCTCGGCCGAGAGTCCGGTGCACACCCACTACAAGCAGGCAGTGCTAGCCGCGGACGAGACCGGGACCGTGGTGGTCAACCGCTCGGGCAGCCCGACCATGCGGGTGCTGGGCACCGACTTCTCCCGCGCCCTGGCCGCCTCCGGCGGGCCGGCGCGCAGTTCGCTCGACGCGATCCAACGGTTGTACTTCGGCGGCGACATGGAGGCGTCGCTCGCCTCCGCGGGTCAGTCGGTCGGCCTGGTGCACGAGGTGGAGACGGTGGCCGCGATCATCGAGCGGACGATGGCGGGCTTCCACGAGGCGATGGCGACGGCGGCCCGGCGGGCGGCCGAGGTCTGAGCCCGGCGGCGTCGGCCACCCGAGCCGCCGTCCACAGCACGATCGCGCACAGCGCCCACGAGGCCAGCACGTCGGCGAGCCAGTGGTAGTCGCACCACATCAGCGCGAAGCCGATCGCGGCGCACACGAGCACCGCGGCCCATGTGCAGTACCGGCCCGCCCGCGCCGAGCCGACACGCCCGAGCAGCAGCGCGGCGATCCCGAAGCAGACCGTCGAGGTCGCGGTATGGCCGGACGGGAAGAAGCCCCACTCGTCGGCGGGCACGGGCGATTCGCCGGGCCCGGGCCGACCGATCAGGTCCTTGCCGCCGATCACCGCGACCATCACCACCAGCACCGCCCCCGCCGCGATCGCGAGCGGGTACCCGCCGCGCGCCCGCCAGGTCGCGAACAGCGCCGCGCAGGCGAGCACGATCCCGGCCGGCAGCGGTCCGCCGAGATCGGCGAGCAGGTGCATCGGGCCGTCCAGCCAGGCCGCGCCCCGCGCGCCCGCCAGATCGCGCATCGCGTCGCGCACGGTGCGATCGAGCGCGATCGAGGGTCCGCTTTCGGCCACCACCTGGATGGTGAGCACGACGAGCACGATGGCGGGAATCAGCGGCGCTACGAGGCCACGCGTGTACTGTGAGTGAACAGACCACCGCCCCGGAACGGGGGGCGTTGTCCCGGGGCGGCCGCCGGCTTGCTCAGGGCTGGCGTCGGTGGAAGGTCTGTGCATCTCACTCGAAGATACGCGGAGAACAGGTCGGCAGGTTCCCGACGCGCGGCCTTCTCACAAAGCCTGCACACGTTCTCCACGGTCTGGAAGGCGAGACATACACGCTGTACGTTGGAGCATTGAAGGGTGTGAGCGGCGTCACAGCGCGTGTCGCGTGAGGCCGGCCGCCCCGGAGAGTCCAAGTACGCGGAGAACATCCGTAAGCAGGGCAAATCGACGGTGGCACGAGTGACGTGGCATTGACGCAATGTCGTCGATCGCCCCTCTGCTGTCAGCACGCAAAGGTAGGGTTGGTCAGGTGGTTGAAGAGTCCGATTACTCGACATACCGCGTGCCGTGCATCCCGGCCCCTGCGGGGAGCGGGCGCGTCCGCCGGGCCGAGGCCCCGGTGGTATCCAAGGGCGTCAAGGCGGGCGGTGCCGTGTTCGATTCCTCGGTGGAACCCCGACCGGGTCGGGGCGCGGGTGCGATGGGTGTGGTTCTGACCAGCGACCGCCAGCTTCGCGGGGGGGGGAGGGGGGGGGGGGGGGGGGGGGGGAGGGGAGGGGGGGGGGGAGGGGGGGGGGGGGGGGGGGGGGGAAGGGGGGGGGGGGGGGGGGGGACGCCCCCCCCCCCCCCCCCCCCCCCCCGCCGGTTTCACTGGGATTCCAACCGGATGAATCAGCCGCCCAGCGGGAGTCCGCCGAGGGAGGGCACGGCGGGCAGGGACGGTGCGGCGGGCACGCCGCCACCGGCGAGCTGACCGGCGGCCGGGGCCGCCTGTCCGACCGCGTCACCGGCGGCCGGCGCGGCCGCCGCGGCGCCCTCACCCACCGTCTTGTTCAGATTCGAAGCGGTGGTGCCGGCCGTCTGACCTGCGGTCTTCGAGGCCGCGGGGAGGGTCTTGGAGGCCGTGCCCCCCGCCGTGTTGCCCGCACCCTCGGCGGCCGCGGGCACCTTGTCGGCGACGCCGCCGACGTCCGGCTGGGTCAGCGCGCCGAGGCCGCCCGTGGGCAGGTCCGCCGCGTGGGCGGCGGACGCGCCGAGGATCGGGGCGGCGCCGGCGGCGATGAGCAGCGCGGCCTGGGCTACGCGGCGCGAGATGTGCGTCATGGTGCTCCTCGAGGTGTCACTGGGAGGCCGGGCCCCTCCGGCACCGGCCACAGTGACTACCGCTCGAAACACGATCGGGTTGCGGGCGTCGTTGGCAAAGTGTTGGCAATGCCAAGGTGTGTCGTCACTATTTGTGACTGACCGGCTGTTTGTCGGAATCGTCGCGTGGATCGGAATCATCCTGTTTTGACTCCGTCGAACGGGTGATCACCACCGAGTCGCCGGCCCGGGTCGACATCGCTGTGTTATCCACGACGGCGGATCCGTCTTTGGTGCCGACCGACACCGTCGCCGGCACGGGCGCGGGCACGGCGGGCGGCTCGACCGAGAAGGCCGAGCGTCCCGTGAGCAGGTACTGGACCGCGAAGCCCAGGCCGACCACGGCGGCACCGCCGACCGCGTCCATGATCCAGTGGTTCGCGGTACCCATCACCACCAGCGTGGTCGCCAGCGGATAGGTCAGGCCCAGCCAGCGCCAACCCTTGGGCGCGATGGCCAGGATCATCAGGCCGCACCACAACGACCAGCCCACGTGCAGCGAGGGCATCGCCGCGTACTGGTTGGAGATCTTGGTCAGCGCGCCGAAGTTCGGGTTGTTCAGATCCTGTACGCCGTGCACGGTGTCGATGTAGTCGTAGCCGGGCATCAGGCGCGGCGGCGCGAGCGGGTAGAGCCAGAAGCCGACCAGGCCGGTGACCGTGGCCACGCTCAGCACGGTGCGGGCCGAGCGATACGCGGCGGGTTTGCGGATGTACAGGATCGCCAGGATGGTCAGCGGCACGATGAAGTGGAACGTCTCGTAGAAGAAGTTCATGCCGTTCTCCAGCCAGCCGATCCTCGCCACGAAGTGGTTCAGACTCCGCTCGACGTCGACGTGCAGGAACTTCTCCAGGTCGATGATCTGCTGTCCGTGCGCCTCGGCGACCCGGCGCTGGTCGGGCACCGAGGCGCGGATGAACGAGTAGACCTGGTAGCCGACCCTGATCATCAGCAATTCGAGCAGCAGGTTCGGCCGGGACAGCGGACGCCAGCCGAACGGCAGCGCGGGGATCCAGGAGAACCGGCCCTGTGCGGCGGCCCCCTGCGGCATCGCCTGCGGGGTCCACTTGGCCGACGCCTTGGTGATGAACGGCACCGCGCACGCCGACGCGATCGCGAGCAGCAGCGGACCGTTGTCGGCGACCACCCGGACGGCGGAGAGCTTGCCCCAGATCAGCGTCTTGCTGTCGAACGTCATGATCATGAAGACCGCGACCGGCCACACCATGCGGTCGGTCTGCCGGGCGCCCAGCCGGCCGGCGGCGGCGAGCAGGATCCACAACTGCTGGTGCTGCCAGGACACCGGGGCCACCGCGACCATCACGCAGCCCGCGAGCGCGACACCGAGCAGCGCCTGGCCGTCCTTGGCGTAGGCCACCGCGCGCGGCATGCCGAACCACAGCACCGCCGCGGACAGCAGCACCACGAGCATGATCTCCAGCGGCCCGGAGAGCCCGATCCGCAACATCAGGCCGTGCAGCGACTGATTGGACAGCGCGTCGGCGTCCCCGCCCAGGCCCGCGCCCGCGACGTGGTGCACCCAGTAGGTGAAGGAGTCGCGCGGCATGGTGAGCCAGGCGAGCGCGGTGCACCCCAGGAACGTCGCGGTCGCGTTCGCGGCGGTGCGCTGCTTGCCGGTCATCCACAGGTAGACGGCGAACAGCAACATCGCCGGGTGCAGCGCGGCGGCGACGCCCACGGCGATCGAGGCGGGCTTGCCCGGCGCCGGTCTGAGCATCGCGGGCAACGCGAGCAGCACCGGGAGCAGGCTCATCTGGCCGAGCGAGAGGTTGCCCCGGACCGGCAGCGACAGCACCAGAAGGCTGATGATCAGCGGCGCCGCGAGCAGTTGCGCGCGGCGGGTGCGCAACGCCGGGAGGGCGTACGCGACCAGCACCCCGATCGCGGCCACGATCAGCAGGGTCACGATCGTCCACGCGACGCCCAGCGCGTTCTCCGCCGCCTTGGTGAGCGGGCGCAGCACCCAGCCCGCGAACGGCGTCTCGCTGAAGGTGGTGCCGCGCGAGTCGGTGTCGTAGAGCGAACCGGGCAGGTGCAGCACGCCTTCCGGACCCAGCCAGGCGTCCAACTCGGGCAGTCTGCGGTCCTGTGGTCGGTCGAGAACCTCGTTGGCCTGTCGAATGGCGACGCATGCGGCGAGCAGCCACAGACCCACCAGGGCCAGAGAGATCCTGGTCCTTCGTATGTCCAGTAGCCGGCGAACGCCTGCCCTCACCATGTGCGACTTCTCCCGTTTTTCCGTGTCCTGTCGCCCGATGGCCCTCGATCCGTGGCGAGGCCATTCGGTTGCCACGCTTCGGACACCTTGTCACCGCCCGAGCGCGACGGAAAGCGGAGGCCCCTCGCGAGACCCACGCCGTACGCTCGGGGGCGGCATGGAACACATCGCCGAATCGACGAGGGGCGAGAAACAACAATGGTGCCGCAGGACGCGTCGACGCGGACGCACGAGGCCCCCGAGGGGCTCATACCGATCTCCTTCCGCCAGGCCGATGCATCCCACATCCCTGCCCTGGTCGAGCTGGTCGAGTCCGCCTATCGCGGAGACGAGAGTCGACGGGGCTGGACCACGGAGGCGAGCCTGTTGGAGGGGCAGCGCACCGACGCGGACGCGGTCGCGGCGGTTGTGGACGGGGCCGACAGTGTGATGTGGATCGCCGAGCGGGACGGCGTACTGCTCGGTTGTTGCCAGCTCGAGCGCCGCGCGGACTCGGTCGCCTACTTCGGGATGTTCGCGATCCGCCCGGGACGACAGGGCGGCGGCCTGGGTCGATCGCTGCTCGCCGAGGCCGAGCGGGTCGCGGTGCGGCTGTGGGGCGCCGAGCGCATGCAGATGACCGTGATCCGGCAGCGCGAGGAACTGATCGCCTGGTACGAGCGGCGCGGATTCGCGCGTACCGGCGTGTTGTCCCCGTTCCCGTACGGCAACGAGCGGTTCGGCCGGCCGTTGCGGGACGACCTGGAGTTCGAACTGCTGACCAAGGACCTGTGAGTCCGGGGGAGCGAGCGAGACCTCCGGTGCTGGGAGCGGGAATCGGCCGGACCCCGGGCATGGCTTCGATCCCCCGCCGCGCACCACGACGGGGGATCGAACCCGCGCCCCGGCCCGGGCGGTTCGGGATTCCCCTCGATCAGGTGATCATTTCGCCTGGACTTCGGTGGATCGGCTCCTGCGCGTCCCGATCGTGACAGCATGGGTGTTCGGGGATAGTTCGGCCCCGGCACCGGTCGCTTGGGGGAGTCGAAGCCGTGTCGCACCACGAACCGCCACCGCGGTATCCGCAACAGCCCGGGCAGCCGCCCCCGCCTCCGCAGGGCGGCGGCCGGCGCGGCAACCCGTTGATCACGCTGGTGATCGCACTGGTGGTGGTGGCGGCCGTGGTGACCGCGATCATCCTGATCACCCGTGGGGACGACGACGGGGACGCTCCGAAGAAGACGCCCTCCACCCAGGGGCCCAACCAACCGGGTCTGCCCACCGGCCTGTTGCCCTCCGGTCTGTTGCCGTCCGGGCTGCTTCCCTCGGGTCTGGACATCCCGTCGGGCCTGTTGCCCGACATCGGATAGGGCCGGCTCGATCCGACCCGCTCGTTTCCGGGCGCACCGCCGCCCGCGTTGGGGCACTCGGGTGATTCCCCGGCCTGCCCCCGGTCCGGTCACCGGAATCGGGGCGCCGGCTGCCTACTGTCGGCTGACATGGCCAAACAGTTGATCAGATCATCCGTCTTAATCCTGCTGGTCGGTGTCGTAGGCGCCGGACTGGCCGTGGCCCCGGCCACCGTTGCCGAGGCCGTCGAGGACCGGACCTGGGACGCCCTCGCGGACTGCGAGAGCAGCGGTCGATGGAACCTGAACACCGGGAACGGCTACTACGGCGGGCTCCAGATCCTGCCGAGCACGTGGGACGAGGCAGGCGGACAGGAGTACGCCACCCGCCCGGATCGGGCCACCCGCGAGGAGCAGATCGCCGTCGCCGAGGTGATCCTGCGCATGCAGGGCTGGGAAGCGTGGCCGCAATGCGCCCGACAGATCGGCATTCTCGGGTCGACCTACACGGTCAAGGTCGGCGACACGCTGTCGTCGATCGCGCGCGACCTCGGCGTGATCGGCGGCTGGCAGGCGCTGTACGACGCGAACCGCGACACGATCGGCGAGGACCCGGATCACCTGCTGCCGGGCACGGTCCTGAACGTGCCGAAGGCCGCTCTTCGGAGCGGCCCTCGGTTGGCGCGTGATCATGATCTGATCGGTGCTCACGACTGGGATCGAACCAGTGACTTCCTCGGTGTGAACGAGGCGCTCTCCCGCTGAGCTACGCGAGCCTGCGTAGGTTTCGTGCACATCCTAACCAGTAACACGCGAGTGGGTCGCCCCCTCCCCGTGACGGGGCGGCCCGCTCGTGCTCACCGCCCTTCGGCGGAGTCTCCACAATGCCGCCGGGCGCCGGGTCGGTTCAACCGGTTTTCCCCGGCTCGGCCGGGCGCGCAGCGCCACCAACAGACCGGACAGCCCGAACACCAGCGTGATGGTGGGCGCGGGTCGCCGCAGCAGTCCGCGCACGTCCAGGTCGGCGGAGAATCCGTAGCGGTGCGCGGCCGCCAGGCACAGGATCGCGCCCGCCACCGCACAGACCGCGCAGGCGGCGAGCGGACCCGGGATCGGCCGGCTCCGGTCGGTGTGTCGAGCTGTCACGGCGAACTCCAGGACGGATGTGCGGCGTTTCCTCCAGCCTGGCCGGGCGGCCCCCCGCGAACCAGGTAGGTGCCTGGCGGATCGGGGGTGGGGCCAGCCCCACCTTTGCCGGGGTCCGGCCGGCCCGCCACACATCGACGAAGAGGGCCCGCCCTGTCGGTGCCGTGTGCCTATCCTGGGCTGCCCTGTGAACGCCGACCGGAGGCGCCCCGCTTCATGAAGCTGCTGCACGCCGCCGACCTGCACATCGACAGCCCGCTGCGCGGACTTTCCGGCTACGAGGGGGCACCCGCGGCGGAGATCCGCGGTGCGGCGCGGCGGGCCGTGGTCAACCTGGTGGACCTGGCGCTGGCCGAGGCGGTCGACGCGGTGCTGCTCGCGGGCGACATCTACGACGGCGACTGGAAGGACTACCACACGGGGTTGTTCTTCACGGTGCAGATGCGCCGCCTCGCCGAGGCGGACATCCCGGTCCTGCTGGTCGCGGGCAACCACGACGCGGACAGCCGGATCACCCGCGAACTGCGCCTGCCCGCCAACGTGCACCGGTTCTCCACCGCGCGCCCGGAGACCGTCGCGTACGAGGACCTGGGGCTGGCCGTGCACGGTCAGGGCTTCGCGGTGCGGGACGTGACCGAGAACCTCGCGGTGAGCTATCCGGCGCCGCGCGGCGGGATGTTCAACGTCGGGCTGCTGCACACCGCGCTGACCGGCGCCGAGGGGCACGCGAACTACGCGCCGTGCAGCGTCGGCGACCTGCTCTCGCGCGGCTACGACTACTGGGCACTGGGCCACGTGCACGCGCGCGAGGTGGTGCACGCCGCCGAGCCGTGGATCGTCTTCCCGGGCAACGTGCAGGGCCGGCACGCCCGCGAGACCGGGCCCAAGGGCGCGACGCTGATCACGGTCGACGGCGACCGGGGCCGGGCCGAGATCGAGCACCGCGACCTGGACGTGGTGCGCTGGGCGCGCCTGGACGTGGACGCGACCGAGGCGACCGGCATCGAGGACGTGCTCGACCTGGTGCGCCGGCGGATGGCCGAGGAGCGGGCCGCGGCCGGCGATCGACTGCTGGCGGCCCGGGTCCGGGTCGTCGGCGCGTCCGACGCGCACGAGGCGCTGTGGCGCGACGAACGCCGGTTCGTGTTCGAGGCCCGGGCACTGGCCGCCGAGTTCTCCGGGGTGTGGCTGGAAAAGGTCCGCCTGGAGACCCGGCACGCCGAACTGGGCGATACGGGGGTCGAGTTGCCCGCACTGGTGGAGGACCTGGCCCGCACCGCCAAGGCCCTGCGCGCGGATCCCGACGCCCTCGAACAGTTGATCCGATCGGTGCCCGGGCTGCGCACGCTCGACCCCAAGGTGGCCGAGGAGGGCATCACGCCCGCGGACCGGGCCTGGCGCGCGGACATCTTCGATCAGGCGGTCGACCTGCTCACGGCGCTGGTCACCGGGACCGACGGGGAGTCCGGATGAGGATCGATCGGCTCGACCTGATCGCGTTCGGCTGCTTCACCGACCGGCACATCGAGCTCGGTGCCCCGGGCGTGCACGTGATCAGCGGCCCGAACGAGGCCGGCAAGTCCACCGTGCGGCACGCCCTGGACCAGCTCCTGTACGGCATGGACCGGCAGACCTCGTACGACTTCGTGCACGCGATGCGCGACCTCAAGCTCGGCGCGCTGGTGCGGGACGAGCGCGGGAGCGTGCTCGACGTGGTGCGGCACAAGCGGGACAAGAACCCGCTCACCCGCGCGGACGGCACGGTGCTCGCCGAGGCCGAGCTGACCCGACTGCTCGCGGGCGTGGGCCGCGACGACTTCCGGCACGTCTTCGCGCTCGACCACGCCGGGCTGCGCGAGGGCGGCGCGGAACTGCTCCGGGGCGAGGGCGACGTGGGGCGGGCGCTGTTCGAGTCGCGCTCCTCGGCCCGACTCGGCGAGGTGCTGACCCGCCTGGAGGAGCGCGCCGACGAGCTGTACAAGACGCGCGGGAAGAACCAGCGGATCAACGCGGGACTGACCGAGCTGGGCCGGTTGCGCAAGCGGGTCCAGGACGACGCGCTGGCACCCTCGGTGTTCGGCGACGCGGTCAAGGAGGCCCGGCGGGCCGAGGAGGAGCGCGACCGGCTCGGCGGCTACCGCAGCGAGGCGCGCGCGCAGGCGAGCCGGCTGGATCGGGTCCGCCAGGCGCTGCCGGTGCTGGCCCGACGCACCGCGCTCGACGCCGAGCGGGCCGCACTGCTCGCCGAGGGCGCACCGGCCCCCGCCGAGCTCGCGGCCGAGTTGGCCGCGCTCGACGAGCGGATGCGGGAGGCGACGGCGGAGACCGAACGGGCCGCGCGAGAGGCGGCCGAGGCCCGCCGAGAGGCGGCCGAACTGGTGGTGGACCGCGCGTTGTCGGCGCAGGTGGCCGAGGTGGACGCGCTGCACGCGGACGTCGCGGCGATCCGCGACGCGGTCGAGCTGGCCGCCGACGCCGACGCCGAGGCGTCGCAGACCCGGGCGGGCGCCGCCGAACTGCTGTCCCGGGTGCGCCCGGACCGTGCCCTGGACGACCCCACGGCGTACGACGTGCCGCCCGGCGTCGGCGACCGGGTCACCGCGCTGCGGGACCACCTCAAGGTGTGCGAGGCCCGGCTCGCGGGCGCCGGCGAGCAGGTCGCGCATCGCCGCGGCCGGCTGGACGCGGCGCGCGCGACCTGCGCGCTGACCCCGGAGCCGGCCGACCCGGCCGCGCTGCGCGCGCTGCTTCGGGCGGTGCCGGGCAACCTGGTGGAGGACATCGCGCGCGACGAACGGCGGGTGGCCGAGCTCGAACGCGAGGCGCACGACCTGCGGGCCCGGCACAACCTGGCGGACCTGGCGCCGCTCGCCGAGGACCGGCCGGCGCGGCTGCGACTGCCCGGCCGGGAACGGGTCGCCGACCACCTGGACCGGGTGGGCCGGGTCCGCGAGGAACTGCACGCGAGTACGCGGGCCGAGGACGAGGCGGTGGCCGATCACGACGCGCGGCGGCGCGAGCTGGCCGTGCTCGCGCTCGCCGATCCGCCGCCCGCGCCCGCCGACTGGGCCGCCGCCCGGGCCGAGCGCGATCGGCTGTGGACGCTGGTGTGCGCGAGCCCGCCGCTGACCGACGACCGGATCGACGCCTACGAACGCGCGGTTCGGGTGGCGGACGAGATCGCCGAGCGGATCGCCCGCCGGGCCGAGGACGCGGTCCGGCTCGGCCGGCTCCGGGTGGATGTCGAGCACGACGAGCGCACGCTGGCCCGACTGGCCGAGCGGCGGCTGGAATTGACCGCGCGCCGGGCCGAGCTCGCGGCGGAGTGGGCGGCGGCCTGGGCGCCCAGCGGGTTGCCCGCGCCGGACCCCCACGACGCCGGCGCTTTCCTGGACGCGTTGGCCGAGCTGGCCCGGATCGAGGTCGAGGCGCGCGCGGCGCGGGATCGACTGGCCGCGGGCAGGGCGCGCGCCGCCGAACTGGCGGGGGCGTTTCGCGTCGCGCTGGCCGAGTCCGGCGCGCCGGCCGGCACGAGCGACCTGGCCGCGCTGATCGAACTGGCCGACGCCCGTCGCGACGCGCTCGCGGACGCGATGCGGGTGCGCGAGAGCGGGCTCGCGGCCGTGCGCGAGGCCGAGGCCGAACTCGCCGAAGCCGACGCGGAGGCGGACCGGGCCCGGGACGAGCGCGCGGCGTGGGAGCGGAGCTGGCACGAACTGGTGCACGGCCTGGACCTGCCCGAGGGCGACCCCGACGCGGTCGCAGCGGCGGTGCACACGCTGGCCGAGGTGGCGGCGGCGGTGGGGCACGCGGCCGAGGCACAGCGGCGCCGAATCCGCGCGGACGAGCGGGTGGCCGCGTTCGGCGCGCGGGTGGCCGAGGTGTTCGCCGCGTGCGGACGGCCGGAGCCGATCGAGGCGGACGGGCGTCCGGCGTTCGCCGCGGTGCTCGCGCTGCACGAGGAGTCCACCCGGGCCCGGCGGGCCGACGAGGCCCGCGGCAGGCTCGCCGAGCGGATCGCCCGGCTGGAGGACGCGGTGGCCGCCGGGCGGGGCGCGGTCGAGCGTGCCGAGGGCGAACTCGCCGCGCTGGTCGAGGCCGCCGGTGCCGCCGACGCCGACGAACTGCGCGCCTCGGTAGGCCGATCCGCGCGGTTGCGCGCGATCGAGGACGCGCTGGTCGAGCACGGTGCGCTGCTGTCCCCCGAACTCGAACAGGAGGCCGCGCGGCACGACCCCGAGGAACTCGACGTGGCGATCGAGGACGCCGCGCGCCGGGTCGAGGAGGCCGAGGCGGCGTACGCCGCGGCGGGCGAGGAACTCGGTCGGTGCCGGCAGATCGTGCGGGACCTGGAGCGCGAGTCGGTGGCCGCCGCCCGGGCCCAGGAGGAGGTGGCCGGCACGGTCGCCACGATCGCCGAGGACACCGAGGAGTTCGTCCGGCTGCGGCTGGCCCGCGAGGTGCTGCTGCGCTGCATGGAGGACTACCGCAAGCAGAACCAGGCTCCGGTGCTGGCCCGGGCGGAGGAGGTGTTCACCGCGCTCACCGCGGGACGCTTCGACCGGCTGCTCGTGGAGACCGACGGCCGCAAGGGCGCCCCGGTGCTGCGCGCGCGGCGGGCCGGCTCCTCCCCGGTCGCCGCGGCCGGTTCCGTCGGCGTGGACGAGATGAGCGAGGGCACCCGCGATCAGCTCTACCTGGCGCTGCGCCTGGCCTCGCTGGACGCGTACGCCGAAGCGGGTCGGGCGATGCCGATCGTGCTCGACGACATCGCGATGACGTTCGACGACGGGCGCACGCGCGCGATGCTCTCGGTGCTGGACGCGATGGCCGACCGGTTCCAGGTGGTGTTGTTCACCCACCACCCGCACCTGGGTCGGCTCGCCGTGGACACGCTCGCGCCCGGCCGTGCCCACGTGCACGAACTGCCGGTCTACGTCGCCCGGTCGGCCGCGGCGCAACCGGTGGAGTGAGCCCGCGGCGGGCGCCGTACGGGCGGGTTCAGGCGGTCATCGCGAGCCGGAAGCGCACGCACTTCCCGCCGGGTTCGGGGATCGACTCCCAGCCGTCGGACAACGATTCGACCAGGAGCAGGCCGCGCCCGGTGGTGTCGTCGTCGGTCGCCTCGACCACCTGGGGCACCCGGGTGTCCGTGTCGTGCACCTCGATCCACACACAGGCGGCGCCGTCGGGGGCGCGGTCTCGGCGGACCACGACGCTGAAAGGGCGTCCCAGACCCGCGTGGCGTACGGCATTGGTCGCCAGTTCGGAGGCGAGAAGTACGGCGATGTCGGACAAGGATTCGAGGTCCCAAACCGTCAGCGCCACGCGGACATGCTCCCGCACGGCGGACACGCACGCGGGCATCGCCGGCAGCGTGATGGTCGGGCTGACCTCGTCCTCTGCGTCCGCCACTTCCGGATCGGCCAGGGTGGTCATGCAGCTACCTCCTGTTGCGTGGGCTGCGTTTGCCCCCGCAAGCGGCCCCGCCCCGTCCCGTCGCTTTAAGTGATCTTGTAAGCGCGTAAAGTGAGGGTGCTCGGTAGGATGCTCCACGAAACCCGGTGGTGCAACTCTCGCCGCCACTTCGGTGTCCGCGTGTACACGGTTCACCCGATCGGGCGATGTCCCTGGCCCTCACATGGAGGAAGCGGGTTCGACTCGCCCCGTCGGCGTGGCCTCGACGAGTCAGGGGGGACGGGCCGATGGCGACCTCGTTGCGGGAAACCCACGCACCGACGTGGCGACGGAGCTCCTACAGCAGCGTGCAGGGGAACTGTGTGGAAGTGGTGAATCGTCACCCCTGCGAGGTGGTGGTGCGCGATTCGAAGCAACGTGCGTGTGCGGTCCTGAGGTTCACCGACCGCGAATGGACCCACCTGTTGGTTGCCCTTGTCGGGCGCGGAAAGTGACGATCAGTCAGGAACGGTTTCGGTGAGCACCGGGACATCGCTCCAGCGGAAGACGTGGGCCAGCGTCGGCTCCACGATCGACCCGGGCACCTCGCCGTCGAACCAGCGGTCCACATGCGCCCAGTGGTAGGGGTTCAGCAGGTACTCGCCGGTCAGCCCCTCGACCGCGGCGTACTCCTGCTCCCACGCGTGCGTCCACCGCGACCGCCCGGTCCGCTCCACCACCCGGGAGAGCGCCCACGAGCGGATCGTCGGGATGTGCTGCGGCATGGCGATCAGATCCGCCTCGAACTCGGCCAGTACGTCGGCGGGTGTGCCCGCGCGTACGGTCAACAGCAGCGTGCGCTTGACCCGGGGACCGGTCAGCGGCGCGAACCCGGCGCGCACGGGGCGCAGCGCGACCTCGTCGGCCCGCGCCGGGAGTTCGGGCCGCGCGTCGGACCGAAGATCCCACGAGTAGCCGTGCCCGCCGACGCAGCCGGGCAGGTCCGGCCCGGCCGAGAGCGATCGGTGCCCCGGGCCGGGCATGGTCGTGGCCAGCACCACTCGACGAGTCATGCGTGTGCTCCCGTGCGATGTGCGGTGTGGTCCGCCGGGATGTGATCCGCTGCGGTGGCGGCCGCGTCGCCGGCGCCCACCCGGGCCGGATCCGGCTCGGCGGCGGACGCGGACATCGCCGGTTGCAGCGCCCGGCGTTGCCGATCCAGCGCATAGCCGTCGGTGGCGGCCCAGAACGCCGCGACGTCCGGATCGGCCGCCGCGGCCCCGCGCATCGCGTAGAACGCGCGGATCGTCGGCAGCACCCACAGGATGTGCACGGTGGTCGCGTCCCGGCCCGCGGGCGAACGCCAGACGCGTTCCAGCCGCATTCCGCGCCGCTGCGCGCCGGGCAGATAGCGATCATGGAACTGGCCCAGCCACAACGCCACCTGATCGTTCGTCAGGGTGACGTGGTCGAGGATGTTCACCGGGTCGGGAACGGGTTCGGCGGCGGTGCTCACAGCTTGTCCAGCACGGTCTCGCGGTAGCGCGCGATCCGCTCGCGCAACGTGTCCAGCCCACCGGGACCGGCCAGTTCGGCCGGGTTCGGCGCGAACACCAGCCGGGTCGCGCCCGCGTCGGTGAACCGGCGCACCCAGTTCGGGTCGTGCTGGAGCTCGCGGTCGCACGAGCCCGGCCATGCGGTGATCTCGACCGCGTCCGCCGTGCGGCCGGCCGCACGCGCGCACGTGCGCAGCAGTTCGGCGCGCGTCTCGAACTCGTCGGGCGCGATCGTGTACGGGAACCAGCCGTCGCCGAGCCGCCCGGCCCGGCGCACGGCGGGCTCGCTGTTGCCGCCCAGGACCACCGGCACCGCACCACGTTCGGGGCGCGGCAGGCAGTGCACGCGCTCGAAGGAGGTGAACCTGCCGCGGAAGGTGGCGGGGGCGTCGGCCCACAGCGCGCGCATCGCGCCGACGCACTCCTCCAGGCGGGCGCCGCGCTCGGTGAAGGACGCGCCGACCGCGGCGTACTCCTCCTTCTGCCACCCGATGCCCAGGCCCAGCATCAACCGGCCGCCCGAGTGCCGGTCGATGGTGGCGACCCGTTTGGCCAGCACCACCGGGCTGTGCAGCGGCGCGACCACCATCGCCGTACCGAAGCGCAGCGTGCGCGAGGCGCCGGCGAGGAAGGCGATGGTCTCCAGCGGGTCGGGCATCGGCACCACGCCGGCGGCGCTGGGGGTGCGACCGGAATCCGAGTACGGGTACAGGGGCTCGTAGTCCTCGGCGACCACGACGTGTTCGACGGTCCACACGGATTCGACGCCGCACTCCTCCAGCGTCCCGGCGAAGTCGCGCAGGAAGCCGCCGGAGGTGATCAGACCGTCCGCGAAGGGCGCCATCACGCCCAGCTTGATCGTCATTCTGACGCCCTTTCAGATCCCGTGTCCGCACCCTGCCCCGGCGGGCGTGCGAGCGCAAGACCCGACCGACGGTGTCGTTGGACACGCGACCGAGGGCGGACGACCCGGGGTCTTCGGCCCGGGGAATGCCGCGTGCGCCCGCCATCGGGGCGCGGGCGCACGCGGTCTGTGCGGGCAGGCCGACCGGGCCGGACGGCGGATCGGGAGGGAAGGGGCTAGGCGAGCTCGACGAGCTCGTCGTGCCGGTACAGCGGGCGAAGGCCGTCGGCGAAACGCACCGAGTACCACTGGTACGGGGACAGCGGCGGCCGATGCGCGTCGGCGAACACCTCGCACACCTCACCGATGTGGCCGGTGCTCAGGCCCACCTGCACGCGTACGCGGGTGCCGACCTCGAATCCCTGCCAGCGGGTGGCCCCGCCGCGAACATGCTCCTGGGTCCTCGTCGTCGCGTCGCCCATGACGGGCACCGCCCTTCTGCCGATGGGTAGTTCACCCAGCTGTCGAGAACGCTCCCCTACCCGCTATCGGGCGCGGCGCTCGCGCTCTTGAGACGAGGACTCCGTTCGCGCGCGGACTTCACCCGGAAGGAGCGCCCGAGTGGCGCGGTGGAGCCGGCAGGCTTCCGATGTGGACGTCTTGTTGTGGATCACCGCCGTGTCCGGCCTCGCCTGGCTCTACCTGACGCTGTGCCACGGCTGGTTCTGGCGCACCGACGTGCGCCTTGGCGGGGCCGTGGCGCCGGTGGCCGAGACCGCGTCGGTGGCGGTGATCGTGCCCGCGCGCGACGAGGCGGCGGTGCTCGGCGACAGCCTGCCCACGCTGCTCGCGCAGGACTTTCCCGGCCGGGTCGAGGTGCTCCTGGTCGACGACGGCAGCACGGACGGGACCGGCGAGCTGGCCCGGCGACTGGGCGCGGCGGCCCGGGTGCCACTCACCGTGACCTCGCCCGGCGAGCCGCCGGCGGGCTGGACCGGCAAGGTGTGGGCGCTGCGGCACGGCGTCGAGTCGGTCGGCGACGTGGACTGGATCCTGTTCACCGACGCGGACATCGCGCACGCGCCCGGTTCGCTCGCCCGCCTGGTCGGCGAGGCCGAACACGAGCGCCTGGACCTGCTCTCGGTGATGGCCCGGCTGCGCACGCACACCCGGTGGGAGAAGCTGATCGTGCCCGCCTTCGTGTACTTCTTCGGCAAGCTCTTCCCGTTCCGCCGGGTGAACCGGCCCGGCTCGCGGGTCGCGGCGGCCGCGGGCGGCTGCGTGTTGGTCCGGCGTACCGCGCTGGAGCGGGCCGGCGGCGTGGCGGCGATCCGGGACGCGGTGATCGACGACGTGTCGCTGGGCACCGCGGTCAAGCGCTCGGGCGGGCGGATCCGGCTGGTGCTGGCCGACCCGGTGCGCCACGTGGACAGCGTGCGGCCCTACCCGGCGTTGGCGGACCTGTGGAACATGGTCGCGCGCAGCGCCTTCGCGCAGTTGCGGCACTCCTGGCTGCTGCTCGCGGGCACCGTGGTGGGGCTGGCGCTGATCTACCTGGCCGCGCCGGTCGCGCTGTTCGCCGCGATCGTCGGCGGCGACGCCGCGCTCGCGCTGCTCGCGCTCGCGGTGTGGGCCCTGATGACCGGGACCTACGTGCCGATGGTGCGCTACTACGGGCGGCCCGCCGCGGAGGCGGTGTTGTTGCCCTTCGCGGCCACGCTGTACCTGGGCATGACCGTGCACTCGGCGGTTCGGCACGCGCGCGGGCGGGGTGCGGCGTGGAAGGGTCGCACGTACCCGGCGCCGGCCGAATAGGCTCCGTTCGTGCCCAGCCCAGACTCCACCGCCCGTCCCTATCGCGACGGCGTCCCCGAACACGGCCGCGTCCCCAAGTCGTACATGGTGAAGATGAGCCTGCTCCAACTCATGGACGAGTTGGGCGAAGACGCGCTGCTGCCCTCCGAACGCGAACTCGCCGCGACCTACGGGGTCGCCCGCAGCACCCTGCGATCGGCGATCGGCGAGTTGGTGATGGAGGGCCGACTGCGCTCCGCCCGAGGACGGGGCACCTACGTCGCGCCGCCCAAGCTCATGCAGCCGGTCAGCCTCGGCAGCTACACCGAGGCGGTGCGCTCGATGGGGCTGACCCCCAGCCGCCGGGTGGTCACCCTCGAACACCACGTCGCGCAGCCCGATCTGGCCGAGCGGTTGCGGATCCGCACCGGTGACCTGACCGTGCACCTGGAGCGGGTGCTGCTCGCCGACGACGAGCCGATCGGCCTGGAGAGCACGTACCTGCCGCTGGACCGCTTTCCCACCATCCTGGACGTGCTGCGCCCGGAGGGGTCGCTGTACCTGTGCCTGCAGAAGGACCTGGGAGTGGTCTTCGCGGAGATAGACGAGACCGTGGAGACCGTCTTGGCCGCGCCGCGCGAGGCGCTGCTCCTGGAGACCAACCCGGCGCTGCCGATGCTGCTGGTCATGCGCACGTCCTACGACCCGGACGGCGTGCCCATCGAGCGGGTCCGGGCGCTGTTCCGGGGCGACCGGATGGGCTTCGCCACGCGTCTGCGCGCGTAGGCCCCGGCAGGATTGGATCACGAAAAGATAACAGGTTCGGACCTTAACGGACTGTTCACCCGGACGACATACCGCCTCCGCATGCTCGGCATCGACCGCTCCCAAGCTGGTCGCAATCGCCCCCGAGAACGTGGAGGAAGCCGGTGCGAGTCATCGTCGTCGGAGGTGGCGTGCTGGGCACCATGCATGCCTGGCAGGCCATCGATCGAGGTCACGAGGTCGTGCACATCGAGCGCGAGCGCGAGGCGCGCGGTGCTTCGGTGCGCAACTTCGGCCTGGTGTGGATCGGTGGCCGGGCCGTCGGCGACGAACTGGCCACCGCGCTGCGGGCCCGCGAACTGTGGGAGCGGATCGGCGCCGACGTGCCCGGTACCGGCTTTCGCCCCAACGGCTCGCTCACCGTCTGCCGAGGCGCCGAGGAGGTCGCGGTGGCCGAGGCGGCCCTCGCGCTGCCCGACGCCACCGAGCGCGGCCTGAAGCTGCTCACCCCGGGCGAGGCCCGCGAGCACAACCCGGCGCTGCGCGGCGGCTTCGACGCCGCCCTGTGGTGCGAGCGCGACGGCGCGGTCGAGTCCCGGGTCGCACTGCCCGCGCTGCGCGCCCACCTGGCGGCCGGCGGCCGGTACACCTGGCTGCCCGGACGCGAGGTGCGCGACCTGCTGCCGAGCGGCACCGGCGTACGCGACGACCACGGCCACACCCACGAAGGCGACCTGGTGGTGCTGTGCACCGGCGCCTGGCTGACCGGCCTGGTCCGCGAGCTCGCCCCCGAGCTGCCGGTGCGCCGGGTGCGCCTACAGATGATGCAGACCGACCCGCTCGACGAGCCGCTGACCACCTCGGTCGCCGACGGCGACAGCTTCCGCTACTACCCCGCCTACGCCGGCACCGCGCTCGACGCGCTCCGCGCGGCCCACCCCCAGGCGCCGGTGCCCGCCGAGCACCGCATGCAACTGCTGATGGTCCAGCGCCTCGACGGCGGCCTGACCATCGGCGACACGCACGAGTACGACGAGCCGTTCACGTTCGACGTGGACTCCGCGCCCTACGAGCACCTGGTCGAGGTCGCCGAGAGCCTGCTCGGCCGGCCGTTGCCGGCCGTGCGCCGCCGCTGGGCCGGGGTGTACGCGCAGACCACCGACACCACCCGGGTCGTGCACCGCGAGCAGGTCGCCCCCGCGACCTGGTTGGTGACCGGCCCCGGCGGGCGCGGGATGACCTGCTCGCCCGCCATCGCCGAACGCACCGCGAACCTGGCCGGCCTCTAGGCCCGGCTGCGCCCCGCCCACCCCCGAAACTCCCGCCCGTTGCCGAAAGCCCAACCGGAGCACCACTCATGACGCACTATCAGCTCGCCGTCCTGGACATGGCCGGCACCACCGTCGCCGACGACGGCCTCGTCGTCGAGGCGTTCACCCGGGCGATCGGCGCGGCCGGCGTCGAGGTCGGCTCCGCCGACTTCGAGCACAAGCTCGGCTACGTCCACGCCACCATGGGCGAAAGCAAGATCACCGTCTTCCGGGCCCTGCTCGACGGCGACGAGGAGCGTGCGCAAGCCGCCAACCTCGCCTTCGAGGCGGCCTACGCCGACCTGGTCGCGGCGGGCCGGTGCGCGCCGATCGAGGGCGCCGAGGCGGCCGTCCGCGCGCTGCGCGCCGACGGGGTCAAGGTCGCACTCACCACCGGCTTCGGCCGACCCACCCAGGACGCGATCCTGGCCTCGCTCGGCTGGACCGACCTGGCCGACCTGACCCTGTGCCCGGCCGACGCCGGGCGCGGACGGCCCTACCCCGACCTGGTGCTCACCGCCGTACTGCGCCTGGGCGTCGAGGACCTGCGGGAGGTCGCCGTGGTCGGCGACACCGCGTTCGACGTGCTCACCGGGCTGCGCTCCGGTGCCTCCATCGCCGCCGGTGTGCTCACCGGCGCGCACGACCGCGCCGCCCTCGAAGCGGCCGGCGCCACCCACGTACTCGGCTCCATCCGCGACCTCCCCGCCCTGCTCCAGGGCTGATTCGTCTTTTCGAAAGGGCGATTTCCCATGCGACGCATCCTCGGCCTCACCGCCGCCGCCACCGTGGTCGTGCTCAGCGCGAGCGCCTGCGGCGGGACCGGCGGGAGCGGCTCGGACGACACCAAGCCCGCCGCGAACGCCGCCTCCGGCGGCGCGCCCGCCAAGGGCTCCGGCAGCGTGACGGTCTACTCCGTGGACGGGCTCGCCGACTGGTACACCAAGCGCTTCGCGGACTTCGAGAAGAAGACCGGGATCAAGGTCAACCTGGTGGAGTCCGGCTCCGGCGAGGTGGTCACCCGCATGGAGAAGGAGAAGGGCAACCCGCAGGCCGACGTGGCGATCACGCTGCCGCCGTTCATCCAGCGCGCGGCCCAGGCGAACCTGCTCACCGCGTACGCGCCCGCCGGCGCCGACAAGGTGCCGGCCGGCTCCAAGGACGCGCAGGGCCGCTATGTGGCCGTGGTCAACAACTACGCGTCCTGGATCTACAACCCCGACCAGGCCAAGCCCGCGCCGACCAAGTTCCAGGAGCTGACCGAGGGCCGGTTCAAGTCCAAGCTCCAGTACTCGACGCCGGGCCAGGCCGGTGACGGCACCGCCGTGCTGATCCAGCTCCAGCACCTGTACGGCAAGCAGGGCGCGCTCGACTACCTCAAGCGGCTCGAGTCGAACAACGTCGGCCCGTCCTCCTCCACCGGCAAGCTCCAGCCCAAGGTCGGCAAGGGCGAGCTCAGCGTGGCCAACGGCGACCTCCAGATGAACCTGGCGTCGATCCACAACGACAAGTCCAACTTCAAGGTCTGGTTCCCGGCGGACGACGCGGGCAAGGCCTCGACCTTCGCGTTGCCGTACTTCATGGGCCTGTCCTCCGGCGCCCCGCACGCCGACGCCGGCCGCAAGCTGATGGACTACCTGCTCTCCCCGGAGGCGCAGACCTCGGTCTCCGCCGACGCGCTGGGCCTGCCCGCGCGCGAGGACGTCAAGCCGACCGACGCCAACGCCGCCGAGATCGCCAAGGCCTTGGAGGGCGTGGAGATCTGGACGCCGGAATGGGACACGGTGCTCAAGGAACTGGACGCGGACCTGGCCGCGTACAACAAGGCCGTCGGTCGCTGACCCGAGCCACCGACACCCCGAGAGAACCGCGGAGAGGGAGGGAACCCGCATGACCGCACCAGCCATCGAGCGCACCGAGGCGACCACCGTGAGCGCAGCGCCGACCCGACCGGCGATCGGCATCCAGGACCTGACGGTCCGATACGGATCCGTCGTGGCCCTGGAGGGACTGAGCCTGGAGGTCGCCCCGGGCGAGACGGTCGCCCTGCTCGGGCCGTCCGGCTCGGGCAAGTCCACGGCGCTCAAGGCGGTCGCGGGTTTCCTCCGACCCGCCTCCGGGCGGATCACCCTGGCCGGCCGCGACGTCACGTACGAACCGCCGAACAAGCGCGGGATCGGCGTCGTCGTGCAGAACTACGCGCTGTTCCCGCACATGCGGGTCGCGGACAACGTCGCGTTCGGGCTCAAGGCCCGCCGGGTGCCGCGTGCCGAGGTGGCCCGCCGGGTCACCGAGGCGTTGGACATGGTGGGCATGGCGAGCTACGCCCGGCGCTACCCCCGCGAGTTGTCCGGCGGGCAGCAGCAACGGGTGGCGATCGCGCGGGCATTGGCGATTCGCCCGCCCGTACTGCTGCTCGACGAACCGCTGTCCGCGCTGGACGCGACGCTGCGCGCCGACCTGCTCGGCGAGTTGCAGCGGCTGCGCGCCGACCTGCCGGACGTGGCGATCATGTATGTCACCCACGACCAGACCGAGGCGCTCGCCCTCGCGGACCGGATCGCGGTGATGCGGGACGCGCGGCTGGTCGACCTGGACGCCACGGACCGGCTGTACCGGCGCCCGCCCAGCGAGTTCACCGCGTCCTTCCTGGGCGCGGCCAACCTGCTCGGCGCACGGGTGCTCGCGGCGTGCGCGGCCGGGGAAGACGCGGTCGAGGTCGCGGTGGGCGGGCTGACCGTCACCGCCGACCCGACCCGCGCGTTCGCCGAGGGCGAGCGGGCGATGCTGGTGGCGCGCCCGCACACCCTCGGGGTGACCGCGGTCGACCAGCCGCACACGCTGCCCGCGCGGCTCACCGCGACCCAGTGGCGCGGCGCCGACTACCGGTTGACCTGCGTGCTCGACGGCGACGGCGACGGCACGACGGGTCGGGAGATCCGGATCGACGTCACCGACCTGGCCGAGGTCCCGGCCCTCGGCGAGCGTTTGGGCGTGGCGCTGCCCGCCGCACCGTGCGTCCTGGTCCCGGTGGGAGCGGCCGGATGACCGCGACCGTGACCGAACCGCCGATCGCGGCCGAGCCCACCCCGGCTCCGATGCGCACGAGCAAGGCCCGCGGCGGCGCGTCCCGCGCGCTGTGGGTACTCCCACCGCTCGTGCTCGCCGCCGGATTCTTCCTCTATCCGCTCGCGCTCGTGGTCAAGCAGTCCTTCGTCGACAAGGACGAGCGGGTCGGCCTGGACGTGTGGCGCCAGGTACTGAACTCGCCCTCGTTCGGCGACGCGTTGTGGAACACCGTCAAGATCGCCGTACTGTCCACGCTCGGCTGTCTGGTGGTCGGCTTCTTCCTGGCCCTGGTGTTGTCGTTCGTGCCCTTCCCCGGCGCCCGCGCGGTCGGACGGATCGTGGACACGGTGCTCGCCTTCCCGTCCTTCCTGATCGCGCTCGCCTTCACCTTCCTGTACGGCACGGCGGGCGTGGTGAACGCGGCGGCGGACAAGCTCGGCCTGGGCGAACCGCTGGTCGGCTTCCTGTACTCGCCGTGGTGCGTGGTGCTGGCCGAGATCACCTTCTACACCCCGTTCGTGATGCGCCCGCTGCTCGCCGCCTTCGCGCTGGTGCCCCGGGACCGGCTCGACGTCGCGGCCTCGCTCGGCGCGGGACCGCTGCGGGTGATTCGCCAGGTGCTGCTGCCCGAGGCATGGCCCGCGCTCGCGGCCGGCGGCAGCCTGACCCTGCTGCTCACCCTCAACGAGTTCGGGATCGTGCTGTTCATCGGCGCCAAGGACGTCACCACGCTGCCGATGCTCGTGCACGCCAAGGGCGCGGTCACCTTCGACTACCCGGGCGCGTGCGTGGTCGCGGTGGTCGAGGTCGCGCTGTCGCTCACGCTCTACGCGGTCTACCGATTCGTCTTCTCCCGGACAGGAGCCGGCCGTGCTGGTCTGGTCGCGTAGCGGACGAGCCCTCGTCTGGGCCCTCTTCGCGCTCGTCTTCGCCCCTCTCGTGCTCGCCCCGCTGGCGATCCTGGGCATCGCCGCGTTCGCCGGCGACTGGAACAGCGTGCTGCCCGCGTCCTGGACGAGCGAGAACATCCGCGAGGCCACCGCGGGCACCAACTACGACAGCCTCGTGGTCAGCATCGAGACCGCGCTGGGCGCGTCGCTGATCGCGATCGTGGTCGGCACGTGGGCGGCGATCGCCGCCCGGACCGCGCCGCGCTGGATCCGCCGGCTCACCGACGCGGTGTTCCACCTACCGGTCGCGGTGCCGTCGGTGGTGGTCGGTCTGGGCATGCTGGTGGCCTTCAGCGACGGCCCGATCCTGCTCAACGGCACCAAGTGGATCGTCATCGCCGCGCACGCGGTGCTGGTGGTGACGTTCGCGTACTCCACGGTGTCGGCCGGGCTCGACCGTACCGACGCGGCCTTCGCGGACGTGGCCGCCTCGCTCGGCGCGAGCGCGGCCCGAGTGCTGCTGCGGGTGCGGCTGCCGATGTTGCTGCCGTCGATCACGGCGGCGGCGAGCCTGGCGATCGCGCTGTCGATGGGCGAGGTCGGCGCGACGATCATGGTCTACCCGGCCGAATGGCGGACCCTGCCGGTCTCGGTGTTTACCCTGACCGACCGGGGCAAGGTGCTGCTCGGGTCCGCGGTCACGGTGGTCCTGCTGGTCGCGACCCTGGTGGTGCTGCTGCTCGTCGGCCTGCTCAAGGGCCGGGTGGAGGAGCGCAAGCGACGGCGATAGCGGTTCGCCCGAGTTCCTTGCCGCCGGGTCGGTGCGCGCGGGGTCGCCTTGCGTCCGTTCGGTGCGCGCCGGTTCGGTGCGCGCCGGTTCAGTTCCGGCCGAAGGTACGCGCGGGCGGGGCCGGCGACGCGACCGCCGTGGCGTCGTGCACCACCGCGGCCCCACCGGGGAAGTCGGCCAGCGCCGAGCCGTGCTCGATCCGCCCCGGGAACGGGTCGGCGGCGGTCCGCCGGGCCAACTCGGCGATCGGCAGCTCGCCGTGCGAGGCCACCAGCACGACGTTGCCGAACCGCCGACCCCGCAATACCGCGGGGTCGGCGATCAGCAGCTGGTTCGGGAACACCGAGCGCACCGTCGCAACCTGGGATCGCACGAAGTCGAGTCGCCCGCCGTCGGCCAAATTCACCGCGTACACCCCGCCGGGGGCCAGTGTCCGGGCCACCTCGCCGACGAACTCGGCCGAGGTCAGATGCGCGGGCACCCGGGAATCGGCGAACACGTCGACCACGGCCAGGTCGAACGCGGCGTCGGGTGCCTTGCCCGCCACCTGGCGGGCATCACCGGTACGCACCCGGATCTGCCAGTTCTTCTCCCACGGCAGCTCGCGGCGGACGAACTCGACCAAATCCCCGTCCAGTTCCGCCACCTGCTGGCGCGACCGCGGCCGGGTGGCCGCGACGTAGCGGGCCAGCGTGAGCCCGCCGCCGCCGAGGTGGAAGGCCCGCAGCGGCTTGCCGGTGTCCGCGATCAGGTCGACCACGTGGCCGAGCCGGCGCACGTACTCGAACTCCAGCCAGGTCGGATCACCCAGATCCACGTGCGACTGCGGTGATCCGTGCAGGCGCAGCGTCCAGGCCCGGGCCCGATCCGGATCGGGCTCCAGTTCGGCGCTGCCGGAACCCACCTCGGCACGGACCGGCTCGGGAGCACGACCGCGTCGGCGCTGCTTGTCTGCCATCCGACCAGTATCGAGGCGGTGGCCGAGCCAGGCGGCCCGCCCCGATCCCGGACTCGGATCGGGGCGGGCCGCCTCGGTCGCGATTCGGCGGTCGGCTCAGCGGCCGGTCCTGACGAACCGCTCGAGGCGGTCGTCCGCGCCGCCCCGGAGGGTGCGGTCACCGGTTGCGGCGGAGACGGTGATGTTCCCCTTGTTCAACTCGGTCCAGTCGGCGTGCCGCTTGGTCTCCGGGCGGCAGAAGGTACCGGGCACCGCGCAGTCGCCCTGGCCGATCGCGAAGGTGTCGCCGTCGGCCTTGGCCGTGTACTGGATCGCCACCACGGTCTCGGTACCGATCTCGGTCCACACCGGCCGGCCCGGCTTCCGGCCGGGCACCGCGTTCGGGTAGTTGATGCTGACGACGTACTCGTCCGACAGCGCCTTGCGGTCCTTGAGCTGCGCCACGTACGAGGGCAGGAAGTCGGCGAAGGCGCGGTAGGTCTCCGGGGTCACCTTGAAGGAGGCCATGTCGAAGCCGCCGCTGAGCGCGATGGCCGGCTTGCCGTTGTCGATCGCGGCGATGGCGGCGCCCAGCGTGCCCGAGTCGTTGGTGACCGAGGCGACGTTCGGCCCGGAGTTGATGCCGGTGAGCACCAGGTCGGGGCCGGTGCGCCAGCCGACCTTGGCGGCGAGCCCGCCACGCAGGGCGAGCCGTACGGTGTCCACGGGGGTGGCGCTGGGGGTGGTCGGGCCGCACGGGGCGTCGCCCTTGCACACGCCGAAGACGACTCCCTTGCTCGGCGCCCCGGCGCAGTCGCCCTCGAAACCGGCCGGCAGCGTGGTGCGCCGGGACACGGTGAGCGCACCGCCGCCGGTGGCCGCGGTGCCGTAGCCGCTCATGAACTGCCACGGAGCCATCACCACGACGTCCGCCCCGGCGGCGCACAGCGCCCGGCGCACCTCGTAGACGCCTCGGCCGTCGGCGCCGTCGGGCTTGGCGTTCTGCATCGAGTCGTCGTTGCTCAGGAGGATCCGCATCCCGGCCACCGACGAATGATTGTCACCGTGTCCGGGGGCCGCGTCGGCACTCCCGGTCAGGGCCAGGAGCAGGGCCCCGGCGCCGATGGCTGCGGGCAGGGCGGCGAAACGCTTCCGCTGAAGCTTCATGGGTTCCTCGACTCGACTTCGTATCGAATGCGGAGAAATCGACAGTCGAGCGTTCACGACTCGAACACTCGCCACCGATCCGGGTTGCGAGTGAACGTAGAAGCTAAACCTAGTAAGTGAAAGGTTTGAGACCTAAGCGTTACCAATGAGCCTGAGTCGGGGACTCTCCGCGGGCGGCAGGGCACGCCACGAGCAACTCTCGGCGGCGAAGAAGCACTGGGACCGACCGACGACGTCGCCGGCGTCGACCGGCTCGTACGCGCCGGGGCCGTCCACCGGATCGAAGTCCAGATAGAAGAGGTCCCCGTACGTCTCATCGGTGAATCGGGACAGCACCGGGTCGAAATAGAGCATTCCGGAGAAGCCCTTGCCGTGTTCGACCCGGTAGTCGCGAAGTCCCGTAAGGGTGAATTCGACGGGAATCCACGGCCAGCCGTGCTCCCGATCACGGGCATCCACCAGGACACGTGCCGTGGCCCCACCCGGACTGAACGGGTCGTCGATGTGGACCCGGGTGACACACCCGTTCCCGAAATCGAACAAGCCCAGGAGATCGCCCAGGCTGTCCGGGGTGAGCAGGGACATGGGGCCCTCCGGTCGGCGGCGCTGCGGTTCGGTCCTCGTACCAATCATCGCGACTGGTGCGCCGCCACCGTACGGAAGTATCGAGCGGACCGCGTTCGCGGTCAGACCCGGCTGACCAAACGCGAGATCAGCGCGCCGGCGGCGAGGTAGACCACCGCGGCCAGTCCGTAGTTCACCGCGACCCGGGCCTTGACGTTGTCGGGCGTGAAGAGGTCCTTGGCCCAGCGGGCCAGCCAGTCGGCCCAGTCGGCGACGGTCTCCACCGCGCCGTTGGTGGGGTTGGCTTCGAAGACGAACAGAATGATGTGCAGAACGAGGATGACGGCGATCACCGCGGCCACGACACTGACGACAGTCGCGATCGGGTTCACTCGCCGTGCAGTAGAGGTCACCATGCGGGGAGTCTGCTCGGGTTCGAACACCTGAAACGGAGGCCACGCGCGCCGGTTTGCAGTCGGCTCCGACCCCCGGTAGGGTCCTCCAAGTTGCCCGACAGGGAGACCTGAGACAGACGCGAGCCTAGGCGCTCGTGCTGGCTGGTCCCGGGGTGGCCATCCCGATCATTCGAACCAGGTGTGGTGCGCGTGCGCGTCACACCGTCGTTCTGTGCTCGGGTGTCCCGAAGAACGCCGGAACGTAAATTGCTGCCGATTCGACGGTGCGAAATGCGATCCGCTAATGTTCGGGACGTCGCGGAAAGCAGCGGAGAGAACAAATTTCCGAAGCCGAAGCGATGGGCGAAGCAGGCCGGAAGGGCTGCTAAGCTCGAAGAGCCGGAAGCCGGGGAAACGAAAGTTTCGAAGGCCGAAAGCAACGGACGAAAAGCGGGTCGCAAGATCTGCTAGAGTCCGGGAGGCGGAAAACGCGGAAACGCGGTGGAAGCCGAAAGCGAGGAAAGCGAAGCCGCCGAAACGGTGTGCTAAGCTGGAAACGCGAAAGCGAAACACGGAAACGAAAAACTGAAACACCTTGAACGTTAAACGCCCGGAGGGCGCGGTTGACTCCGCACCAAAGGAAGCGTCCGTTCCTTGAGAACTCAACAGCGTGCC
>NZ_JBVHLU010000023.1:106411-133088 GCF_055558835.1 Embleya sp. NPDC025285 | reverse complement strand
CGGGTTCCCCCCCCCCCCCCCCCCCCCCCCCCCCCCCACACCACCCCCCCCCCCCCCCTCCCCCCCCCCCCCCCCCCCCCCCACCACCCACCCCCCCCCCCCCCCCCCCCCCCCCCCCCCCCCCCGGGCCGGGCGGTTCGAGCGGGTCAGACGTCCCACATGGACTCGGCCATGGGGCCGTTGCGGGGCGCCTCGTGGTGGGAGATGTCCACGGCGTGTAGGCGGCGGAACAGCGGGTGCAGTTCCTGGGCGGCGCCGATCGCGCTGGTCAGGAACGTGTGCGTGTCCGCGATCATCCCGGCGATGCGCTCGTCCACCGGGTACGCCTCGGCGGACTGCTCGGCCAGATACCGCACCGCCGCGGCCAGGGACTCCAGCCCGGTGGGCAACCCCTCGTACTCGGCGCCCACGGCCATCATGTTCGCCGGCGCCCACCGGCTGTACGCGGTCTCGATGTCCTCGCACGACGCGGCGAAGTGCGAGCGCCTGTAGCGGGAATCGCCGTGCGCGCGCCGCTCGCCGATGTTCCACATGGCCTCGCCGTTGCGCGGGGTCTCGTGCCGCGCAAGGTCGGCCGCGTGGAGCTTGGCGAACGCGGGCTCGATCTCGTCCGCCGTCTTCGCGGCCTCCGTCGTCAGCGCGAACACCGCCGACAACATCTCGGCGAGCTGCGGGTGCACCGGGTACTCGTTCGCGGTGTGCGTGGCCAACTCGTACAGGGCCTTGGCCGCCGACCGGATCCCGTCCGGGACGCCCTGGTACTCCGCGGCGACCGCCATCATCGTCGGCGGCGAGTAGCGGGCGTACGCGTCCCGGATCGCCTCGGATCGAACAGCGAAGATGCTCATGGGCACCACTCCCGTGGATTCCGCGCCGCCCGCGAGGACTGGCGCACTGGTGGCGGAGGCGACGTCGGTCGGCTCCGGGAAATCCGTCAACACCCGCTCGGGCGAACCCTCGGCGCCCGAACGGAACTTGCGCATGAGGCGTCGCCACACCCACGCCCCCGCGCGCGGGCCCCACATCAACGGGCCCTTGCCCAGCGCGGCACCGGGGCCGCGGCCGGTGGCCCACCGCAGCGCGCCACCGAGACCGGCGCCGAGCACGGACGCCGCGAGCCCCGCCGTCCCGGCCAGGACACCGGACCCGAGCGCGGCCAGGCCCGCACCGACCGCGCGGGCGACCTTCGGGGCGACCCTGCGCGCACCGGCCCGCGCCTGCGAGGCCCGCTCTCGCGCCATCCGACCGGCCTTCGACGTCGCCGCCTTGTGCACCGCGCCCCGCGTCGACTTCAACGCCCCTCGCGCCGCACCGCCGGGGCCCTTCCCCGAGCGCGAACCGGTGGCGGCTCCCGCACCACGGCCCGACCGGCTTCCCGCGCCCTTCGCCGAACCGGGGGTAGCGTTCCGATCCGCCTTGGTGGACGCGCCACCGGTCGCGGAGCCCTTGGGCCCGGCAGCCCCGCCGGGACGCCCGGCACGCGTACGACCGTTCGTCATCGAGCCGCCTCCCGTGCTCGTGCCACGGCCCAGGCGATGCGCCGCGTTCCCCGCGCCCAGACCCGCCCGAAATCCACCGCCCGACGGGCCGCCCGCCATCGCGGACCGTGCGCCGGAACGCCCACCGCCCTTGCCGCCGGATAGTCCCGCCCCCGACGTCGCACCGCTCGAACGCCGCGTGCCCGTGCGGCCGGGCGCTCCGGCAGTCCGTCCGTTGGCCGCGCCGCCGGAGCGACCTCCGCCGGGCACCCGGCCCGCCGCGGCACCCCGTGCAGTGCCGGAGCGTCCGGGCATCGGGAAGCGGGCACCCAGCCCGCTCCGCGTCTTGCGCTCGCGCGCCGACCTGGCCGCCCGGGTGGCAACGGCAGCGGCGGTCACCGCGCCCGCCAATCCGACCGGCCCCATCACGCCGACCGCCGCGTACAGACCTGCGCCCGACGTGGTCGCCGCCTCGGCCGCGAGTGTCGCGATCGGCAACACCCGCACCCGCTTGTCCGCTCGAACAACGGGGGCGGCGCCGTCGGGTTCACGGGTGACGGTCACCTCGATCGGCACCGTGGACGCCGTGGACGCCGTGGCGGACGGGAAGGCTTCCGGCTCGTTGTCCGGCAAATCACGCCGGACCGGGGGCTTCTTCGGCTTCACCGTGCTCGTTTCCGCCATGCTGGTCTTGCTCCTCTCAGGGAGTGCGGGGATCCGGCCGGGCCGTAGGAAGCGGGCCGGGTCCCCGACGTTTCGAAGCAACACGGGCCTTCACGAAGCACCACCGGACGTCCAGTCCGGCTCGTCCGTCGCAGGCACCAGGCTCAGCCGAGCCGCGTCCGACGAACCCGGCGCGCTCGTGCCGCGAAGGGCCCGAGCCGTGTCCAGCGCGATCTTCGCCTTCGGGTAGCCGACACCGAGTGCGCTCATCACACGCCGGTAGGAGACACGCTCACCGGGAACGTCCAGCAACGCGAACACCGCGTACACGTCCGCTTCCGAGACCGTTTCCGGCAGGGTTTCCGGAGCGATCGACGGCGGCCCCGGATGCGGTATCCACGCCGGAATCGGAGCAACGTCCGGCGGGCCGGGCGGCAACGCCTCGGGAACGGACGATCGCACCGTGTCCGGCGCGTGATCGGTGTGTTGTTCCCGCAGGTCGCAGGCCGGTTGGTCCAACTCGCGAATCAGATCGGCGATGCGACGGCGGTACACCGTCACCGCCTCGGCGAGGAGGATCAGCAACACCGGAGGAACGGAGTGCAGAACGATCCCCGCCGCGTCCGGATTCCGAGGAACACCGAACGACCCGTCCGGCCAGACCGACCCCCACACGTTCATCGCCCATGTCGCCAGGCCCGCGAACAGGCGTAACCCGGTGGCGCTTCCGCCGGGTCGGTCACCGTGCCTGCCCAGAACGCCGTCCGTCAGGAGCACCGCCCCCAGCGCGAGCGAGACCATCGGGTCCAGCAACCATGCGATGTACCACGGCGTGCCGTGCGAGATCGCGAACAGCGTCACGTTCACGCACGTGAACGCCAACGCCAAGCCGCCCACGATCAACAGCGCGACCGTCAACCCGCGGTCGGCCCGGCGAAGCGTCGCGACGCGCGGATCACTCATCGCAAGCCCCGATCGGCACCACGGCCAAGGTCGGCGTCTTCACGATCGTCCACAGCCGGAACACGGTCCCGGAGAACTCGAACCGGGCCTCGATCAACGTGTGGTCCCGATCGCTGGACAGGACGTGCTCGGCGACGTCGCCGGCCAGCAGTTCGGCGACCATCTCCAGCGTCAGGCGGTCGGACTCGTCGTCCGGCCCACGCTCCAACTGCCCGCGCACCTCGACCGAGGGCACGAACTCCTTGTCGTACACGATGTCGATCTGCCACGAGCACACCGGCGGCAGAACCGGCCCCACCGTCTCCAACTCCCGCAGGGCCAGCGCTGCGGCGGACCACCATCCCCGCTTCACGCCGCCCACACCTCCTCGTGCACCTCGACGCCGGGGACCCGAGCCCGGCCGGGCTCGCTGGTGGCGATCAGCAGTTCGGCGCATGCCGCCGTCCCCTCGTCCACGGCCCGCAACGCGGCCAGCAGCTGCTCGACGTGGCGGGCGAGTTCGCGATCCGTGCCCCACAAGTCGGAGAGGATGTCCCGCGCCGCGGCCAGCCGAGCCGCCTCCTCCTCCGCCGTCTCACCGGGCTCCCCATCGAACAGGGCCCAGTCGATGCCGAGCGCGAGTTCCGCGAACTCGGCGACCGTGGCCGCGTGGTGGCCAGCAACAATGCTTCTCACGGTCGTACTCCTCGAATCGGAGGGACGACCCACGGGGCGACCGCTTCCCGGCAAGGATCAGCGGTCGCCCCGGCACACACCGGTGTGCCCCATCTCGAAAGACGAGTGGTCATAACCCCCGGCGCGCATGCCAAACCACGCGCCAGGGACCAAAAGCACTCGTACGTTGTCCCCTTCCAGGAACGATCGCGCTCCTGTTGGTAGGCAGGGACATGGCCTTTCGGCCTCAATGCCTTCCGGTTGACCAGGGATCCGGAACCCTCGGCCCCCTCTGTCCGGGGCCCCTGATGACGCAGTCGTGCGACATGGCGGCCCGGACCCACGAAAGGTCAAGACGCCAAACGTTTGACGTATCGTCAGCGTGCACTACGCTCGAATCGACTGTCAAGGGACGACAGACGTTTGGCGTTTGCTAGGATCAACGAGCGCTCATCAGGCGCCACGACATGGGAGGGATGCCATGGCTTCACAGAAGTTGGGCTTCCGCGAGATCGCCGCAGCCATCCGAGAAGACATCGTGAACGGTCGGTACCCGACGGCATCGCTGCTGCCAGCGGAGCCTGAGTTGGCCGAGCGGTACGGTGCGTCCCGCAGCCTGGTCAACCGAGCGATGACCCTTCTCTCGGCCGAGGGACTGGTTCGACCGCAGCAGGGACGAGGCACTGTCGTGACTTGGCTTCCGCCGATGGTGCACTCGGCCGCGCGCTACTCACGAGAGGCGCGTGAGCAAAATGGTGCACGAGGCGCGTTCGACAGCGAGGTGAAGGCGCTTGGGCTGGAACCTCGGCATGAAATCACTGTGGAACGCGCCCAGCCACCGGTGGAAGTTGCCGAAGCGCTCGGATTGGCGACCGGCGAAGTGAACTGCCTGGTCAGGCGACGCAGGCTCTTCGCCAGCGAAATTCCCGTTCGACTGAATGCATCCTGGTTTCCTCTGGATATCGCCGAGGACACCATTCTGACGGAGCCAGCGCCGGTGATTCGAGGGGGCGTCAAGAGCGCTTTGGCTGAGCTTGGCTATCCCCAGACAGTGGCGCGGGAACGCATCACTCCCAGCCGGCTGCCGACTGAGGAGGAAGCCCACCTTCTCAATATCAGCCCGGAGCGCACGGTCACGGAAATCGTCCATGCCGGGGAAACCTCCGCAGGCCGTGTGGTCGAGGTGACCACCACGCTCGCGCCCGCCCAGTACCTGGTTATCGAGCACGTTTTCCCGCTCGCCTGAAAGCAGGAGATCCATGATCACCGAAGCTGTGAAAGCGAAATCATCCGGCCTCATTGGACGCCTGCCCGCCTACATCTATGATCTGGACGCCCTAGCGTCGCATGCCGCGTCCATACGGGCAGCTCTCTCAGTCCCTGGCCTGGAAATCTTCTACGCTGCCAAGGCGAACCCCGAGGCCGCCATTCTGCGCACCCTGGATCCATATGTGGACGGCATCGAGGTGGCATCCGGTGGAGAGCTGGAGCATGTCCGGCAGATTCTACCCAACGCCCGAATCGCCTTTGGTGGGCCGGGGAAAACGAGCCATGAATTGACTCGCGCCTTGGAGCTGGACGTAGAGCGGATTCATGTGGAAAGCCCGCGCGAAATGGCGGCAGTGGCAGCGCTTTCCCGGACTGTAGGCAAGGAAGTCGACGTACTGCTACGCGTGAATCTCGCGGGGCAGCGCGACGGCGCGGCGTTGTCGATGAGCGGCCCGTTCGGCATGGACCCCGACCTCATCGAAGCCTGTCACGACGTATTGGAGACGTCCCCCTGGGTACGACTGCGCGGCATCCACGCGCATCTCGCTTCCGGCCTCAATGCCCCGGACATGTTGCGTCAAGCATCTGAGATTCTCGACTGGGCCCGCCCCTGGCTCGCCAAGGCCGGTGTAGTTCAGCCGGAAATCAACCTGGGCGGCGGGATGGCCGTTGACTACGAGAACCCTGCTATTCAATACGACTGGGCTGCATACGGAAGAGGGATCTCGGAGTTCAGCAAGCCTGGAGAAACCCTACGGATCGAACCGGGCCGATCCGTGAGCGTCTACGCTGGCTGGTATGTCACCGATGTGATCGACGTGAAGCGCGGACACGGGCAGTGGTACGCCATCTTGCGCGGTGGAACCATGCACATCCGCACACCGGTCACACGGCAACACAACCAGCCGTTCACCGTGCTGGAAACCGAAACTCACGACATCAATCGCCCTGAAGTACACCACGAGCTGGTCACATTGGTTGGCCAACTATGTACACCGAAGGACGTCTTCGCGAGTCGGGTGCCGGTCGAGCGGCTCCGCATCGGCGACATCGTGGCATTCTCCATGGCCGGTGCCTATGCCTGGAATATCTCGCACCATGACTTCCTGATGCACCCCAAGCCCGAATTCCACTACCTGAAAACCGAAGACGGGCAGGAGGGTCAGTCAACGCAGAGCGAAGCGATCAGCCGACTTCGAGGCGCGACATGAGCAGGCGACCCTGACGGGCGGACCACCGATCCCGTCTCAGTTTCCGCCGAAAGATCAGCTGCCATGGACTAGCTAGTGGCCGCCCGCAAAACACGAAGCCCCCGATGTTGCATCGGGGGCTTCGTGTTTTGCGGGCGGCGTAGCCGATCATTCACGAACGCATGGAGATAGGGATCTCGATTTGAGGCTGAAGAATTTCGAGACGCCCCGCGTATGTGCGCACCACTTTGTTGTAAATATCGGCATCCTTTGAAGACGTCAACGTTATTACTAGTGCATACTCCATGCGATCAATGCTCGCGCCAGCGAGTTGTTCGACTCGCGACAAATAGCGAACGTCGAATGCGGGCCGAAGAAGGGAAGCAGCTCTGAATGTCTTAGTCTTATGCTTTGTTGTTTCCCATTTGTGTGCAATTTTCCGAAGATCGTTCTCAGGTGTATAGTCACCCATTTGAAAGAACGCAGTCGTCGCTGGGTGGATGCTTTCATCCGAAGCCATACGCTCTGCATGAGGACGAAAAAACGGTTCGATAGTGCTGCCTGTGTAGGTGCTTGGGGTGCGGGCTTCCGTGGGCGAGTTGACGCAATAAGTTGCGCTGATGCTAACGCTTCCTTCGCGCACATCTTCGGGCAATGGGATCGGCATTCGGATGGCTTGGCCAGGCTCGATCGATCCTTGATAAAGGATCCTGACTGAGTGTGGCGAGCAAACGACGAAGTCTTCCAGTTCGTTCGGAATTCTCCCCCATCCGACTTCTTCGATAGAGGCTTCATCGCGCTGGGCACAGTGGATGAGCAAAGCTTTCAGAGCCAGCGCATTGAGGTGGCCGCCGAAATGGGCACGGATCCCCATCGCCATCCGCAGAGCGGCAGGTGCAGCAAAACTAGTTCCGGCTGCGGCGAGCGGGTCACCGTCCGGCTGTTGCGAGGCGAAGAGGAATGGTTCATGCCTAGTCCCGCCGAAACTGAGAATGTCGGGCTTTACCATTCCCGGGGATCTTCCTGGGCCAACGGCACTGTACCCCGCCCGATCCCAGCGGGGACGCTGGCTATCCGCCGATCCTACAGCCAACGCATTTACGCAATCGGAAGGGACCTGAACCCTTGAATTTCCTGATTCTCTATCCTGTTCGCCATTGTTCCCGGCGGCAACAGTCAGAAGTGTATGCCCGCTCGAAAGATACTCATCGAGCACTGCCGTCCACGGATGCACTTCATCATCTTCAATGGGTAGCGAGGGGCCCAGGCTCAAGTTGACGAACTCATAGTCTCCGCTCGTCAGAACATCCTTGATGCGTCCGAGTGTCTCATAAAGCGCGTACGGATCATCTTCCGAATCATCCAGAACGCGATAATGATCGATAGTACTGAAGGGTTGCTGTATTGGAACTCCAGGCTTCACAGACCCGAATAGCGCGGCAGAAGTCACCTTGTGCCCGTGGTCGACACATTCGGCGATTGCGGGCCCGACTCCTGGAACTTCGTAGCTGTTCACCCATCTACTCAATGACCCTGCAATTGGCAATCCTCCGTCGAAGATGGCCGTGCGGATAGATGGGTCCAATACAGGTTTGTCGGGGAGAGGTGCGGGCGCCTGCCCTGAAAACACCACGCTGCGCTCTACGGGGTGCATGGTGCGAAGCCGAGGCATCGGGCGTACGACGCGCAGGAAGGAAAAGCGGCTGAGCTCGTTCACTTCGTTGCGGGCAATACGGACCGGCATGAAGACCAGGCCAGCCACGGTGATGCTTCGTTCTACTTCGGCCGTGGCACCACATGACTGGGCGTAACTCGCGAAAGTCCTGAGAATCGCTTCGCGGTCACTGGCAGGAAGATGAAGGCCTACCTCTACGAGAGTCGCGTCTCCGCTCAACCCCTCGATGCCACGTTGCTTGTCTTGCAGACTGGGTGCCCGAAACGCTTCCAGCAATCGGAGCGGGGAGTTATCAGGAAAAGAACCCAATGTTTGCATGCGCTGAGCGAATCGAGAGAAGCCTTCCCGACGTCCTGCAACGAAGAGCTCGGTTGTTTCCATGGGCAGTGGATGGCCTTGACGTGTCCATTTCGCCGGTACGACCTGCGCTCCGCGCGACCCGATGTAGGAAAAGCCGAGACTTTTGAGAAAGTCCCCTGGATGATGCGACTTGGCAATGAACTGCGGATGTAGTGTGAAGACACCGACTGACTTGTCTTCAGGGCAGGCTTCCCGCGGGAGATCCGAGAAAATCCGAACGGCTGATTCTACCTGAGGTCGGAGTCGCCGCCTTGCTTCTTCCGTCGTATAGGGCGCCCGTGGTGCGCGTCCACCTCGTGAAAGTGAAACCGGCGTAACCAGTCGTTCGCCGTGACCGAGTAGGAAATTGCGTTCTCCGGACATGGTCGCATCTCCCTTAGCGAGCCTGAACTCCTACTACTCCTCGCGCTGCCGACGACGTATCGTGTCGCGGCTGACTCCTGTCAGATCACTCACTCTCCGCTGGGACAATGCACCAGCTTGCACCAAGTCCAGGGCGATCTGCAGGCGATCTGCCTGATCCATCCCGCGCAACCGCTCCTGACCCAAGCGAAGCAGGATGTCGAACATACGTTCGCCACCAAGGGCGGCTTTCCTACGTGCGGTCATGACCAGGCGCTCAGCATCGGCGAACGATGCTCCAGCGAGAACTCGCACTAGAAAGCTGATGACGTCTGCTGACTCGCTCGCGCAATACTGCCACAGGGCCTTTTCGAGTTCCTTGGGGCCTGGAAGCGGGAAGTCAACAACGAGATCGAAACGACGCCAAACAGCTGGATCTAGAAGGTTTCCATGGTTGGTAGCGGCAAGAAGCAGTGAACTTGCGGGCCAATCATCGATCTCTTGTAGTAGAACCGTGACCAACCGTTTCAGTTCACCAACCTCTGCCGCGTCATCGCGGCGCTTGGCGACGGTATCCAGCTCGTCAAGTAGGAGAACTGACGGACTTGCTTTGGCGTAGTCGAGCACTTTTCGGATATTGCTGCCGGTGCGGCCTAGGTAGCTGCTCATCACGGTCGATAGATCCAGGACGAGCAGAGGGCATTTCAATTCGTCCGCCAGCCAGCGCGCCACCAAGGTTTTTCCGACGCCGGGCGGTCCGGTGAACAGCGCTGTGCGACTCGGGGTTAGGCCGGACGCGGCCAACTTGTCCTGGTTCTGATGCTCATCCCGAAGCTGCTCTACCTGCTCTTTGACTGAGGGCGAGAGGACCGGGTTCACCGCAGGTCCGAGCTGGTCCGCGCGAATGAGAGGGAGCCTGCTGTCACCATCGAGCGGGATGTGCGCAGCGTTGCCGTAGCCCCGCATGGGCGTCTCAGGGCCAGGCGCGGCGCGAAGCAGATCCCGCAGGGCTTCCGAGAGCGTGCCGTTGGTCGTCTGGTACCTGCGAGCCATGCGCTGAATGAGCGTTTGCACGTCCTGCGTCCGCCCTGCCATGGCTACACGGGCCAGCTGGACTAGGTCTCGATCATATGGACTACTTTCGTCCATGTGTGTCATGACTCTCCCTTCTACCTCGCCACTTACCCTAGTCGGATCTGGACGATTCTTGCCTACCAATCCACCATCTAGTCCACATGCATGCCCTGAGTCTGCGGAGGCGCACTGACAGTTCCTACCAGCTGGCATCACCGAGGTGGGCTTCGTGGCCAGTTGCTACCCCTCGTGGGCCCAGCGCTCTAGCTGTGTGCCGGCTAGCGAGCAGGGTTGGGGGAACGTCCCAGGCTCGCGCGGGTCAAGGCTCCTCTGTGACCAGCCGACAACCTCAAGGCGCCAGCCCTCACCGTCTTGATGTCCCGGCCCGCCGAGGGTTCCGCCTCCCGGCATCACGGGGCAAGGCACGTGAGTCCGGCTAAGTGGTCCGACTGACACAGATTCAGAGTCTCGAAGGCGGTAACCCGACCGAGCTCTTGAGGCCACGCCAGACCTGCGCCAGGATCTAGTCGTCTCACTGTCCGCCCTCGGGCTCCGCCGCTGGTCAAGGCTGCTTTGGCTCAGTGCCCTCCGGAGCCGTGTGCGCAGGTTCGAATCCTGCCAGGGGCACACAGCGTGAACAGTCTCAGCAGGCACGATCACTCGTGAGCTGCTGTTTTTGTTTTGGGGCTCTTTTTTGCCGTCACGATGTGTGGCGCGCGGCGAGGTGGCGGCAGGCGTAGGACGGCCTCTGTGCCATATATGCGCAATGATCTTGAGGGTGTTTCCGCGGGTCACAGTGCGTATGCGGTGTAGTCGCGGCGTGGCCCGGACGCGACGGAAGGCCCGGGTCGCTCCGGGGCTTCCTGTTATGTCCTTGTTCGCGTGCTGCTTCAGGCCTGCTCATCGTGTGCGTCGCAGTTGTCGGTCCAGGGCTTGTCGTTGGCCGGTCGGGTCGTGTGTGGGGGCAGCGGTCCCAGCTCGATTCCGTTGGGGCGCAGTCGGTCCGAGCGGGTGCGCTGTTCCGGCCGAACTCGCCGCGAACACCGCGAACGCCGCGAACGTCACGGCCCACGGGAGGGGAACCGACCACGGCTTCGAACTCAGCACCGCGATCGAGTCGTCTCGGGCAGAGTCGGCCACGTTGCGCGTCGAGGTCTCGGACCGGCGTGACGGGATGCCGACCATCCGCCCGACCTTTCCCGTCGACACCGCCGACTCAGGACGAGGTCGGCTCCCTGTCTGCGCTCTTGCGAACAGTCGATTGGCTTGCGGGGCAGGGGACTGCGGATGGTCGCCATCAACGCCATGATCCGGAAGCTTGGCGGACAGTCGCGTCCAACTCCGGGCAGACTTGGGGGAGTTCATTCGGACGTTTCCGGCGATCAGATGAGGCCGTGGCGGGCGAGTTCGGTCATCAGGTTGCGTTTGCGGTGGTGGGTGGTGTGCAACTTGGTGAATGCGGCTTCCCACAGGGGTTCGCGGTTGGTGGCTTGGGCGGTGTCGCGGGCGCGGGCCAGGAGGTCTGCGGCCTGGGCGTAGGCGTGTTTGGTTGTGGTTTTGATGAGGGCGGTGGCTTCTCGTAGGTAGATCTCGAGGGCGTCATCCGGGCGGGTGGTTCGGCAGGCGTCGGCGAGGTTGAGCCATTGGGTGCGGGTGGCGCCGAGGGTTTCGGCTGCGTGCCAGGCTTCGGTGAATCGGTCCTCGGTGAGGAGGATGTCGATCAGGGCTTGGGCCGCTCGGGCGCGGGTCTGTGGTTGTTCGGCCGCGTCGCGGAGTGCTTGGAGGGCCTGGACGCGGTAGTGGTCGGCTTCTCCGGCCGCTGCCGCGGCTTCGAGGAGTTGTCGGTGCGCCGGGACGCCGAGTCGGTGTCGGAACTGGTCCCAGCGGACCTTCAGGGCGTCGGCGTAGCGGCCGGCGGTGGTGTAGCGGTGGGTCAGGTAGTCGGCGAGCCTGGGTTCTTCCGGGTGCTCGGCGGTGCCGCGTTCGGCCCAGGTGAGGGCCTCGTCTTCGCGGCCGGCGTCGGTGAGTGCGTCGGCGATGCGGAGGTAGGCGTAGCCGTGGGTGAGGTCGGTGGCGAGTGCTTCGACGAGGGCGTCGGTGTCTTCCTGGGCCTCGGCCAGGTCTTCCCGTAGGTGCTGGATCAACCATCCGTCTCGGTTCCCGGCGGACTCGGCTTCGCGCAAGCGCGCGGCGTAGTGCGCGATGCCGGCGTCCCCCAGCGGCTGCGTGTAGTCCTGGATCGCCAGTTCCGGCCAACTGTGGTTCGCGAGCTGGAACGCGAGGAGCCAGTCGGCCAGTTCGACGGGATCGGGTGAGGCCGTCGCGCACGCTTCGGCGTGCAGTTCGACCAGTGCCTCGCCTTCCTCGGTGATGCCGCCGTCGGAGTCGTCGATCGCCTCGATGGCGGCGCCGATCAGGGCCAGGGCTCGGCCGGCGAGGTCGATGACGGCGACATGGTGGCCGGCGGCGGACAACTCCCCCAGCGTCTCGGCGATGTCGGCGACCGCCCCGGCGTAGGTGTGGGCGCCGTGCCGGTCCAGGTAGCCGTAGGTGCGCAGCGAGCGGCCCAGGTGCTCGCGGATCGCCGCGATGTCCGGGCCGGCACCGGCGTCGGTACGGGCCGCGCGCAGGTGGAGGCGGCGGCGCAGGTCGGGATCGCTGCCGGCCGCCTCGTCGAGGAGGTCGACGAGTTCGCCGTGGTCGAGCGAGGCGAGATAGGCGCGCAGATCGATCGCGGCGCCCTGGGGTTCCCCGACCGGACCGGCCTCGGCCGTACGCAGGAAGACCAGGCCGACCGCGACGCAGTGTTTGCAGAAGTAGCCCTGGTCGCCGTACGGGCAATCGCACCGACCGGTGAGATCGTCCGGCCCGAATTCGAGGACGACGTCGTAGGTGTCGTTTCCGTACACCACGGCGGTGATGACACCGGGGCCGTCCTCGGTCAGATTCGCGACCGCGTCGAGGTAGCCCTCGCCGCGCTCGAACGACTTCGATCCGGCGGCGTCGAGGAGGTCTTGCTCGGTGAATATCGACACAGCCGACATCAAACCGCATCCGGCCCGACCCTCGATCTCGACCTCGCTTCTACCCGCCGAGTGTGCCGGACAGCCGGCGCAGCGCCTTGAGCAGGTTCGCGAGGTCGGGAGCGTCCGCGAAGAAGGCCGCGTCCGCCGCTTCCACCGCCTGCATGGCCTTGGCGGCCAAGTCGGTTCCGGGGGTGGTGATGTGGAGGAGCTTGGCTCTGGTGTCGGTCGGGTCGGTCGCTCGGGTCAGGTAGCCCTTGGCTTCCAGGCGGCGCAGGACCGGGGAGACGGTCTTGACGTCCATGCCGGCGTGGGCGGCCAGGGTGAGTTGGTTGGGCTTGGCGCCCTGGGTGTCGAGCCAGTACAGGCTCGCCAGGAGCACGAATTGAGGGTGGGTCAGGTCGAGCGGGCCGAGGGTGGCCGCCATTGTGCGCTGCCAGCGCAGCGTGGTGTGCCACAGGAGGAAGCCGGGGCTGTCTTCGGCGGTCAGCGGCATGTCGGCCCTTTCGACGTCGGGATCGGCCTCGGGGTCAGGATCCGAGACGATTATCTGTACGTCGACTATCTCTGTCATGGGTATCTTGACATGGCGAAGGGGTGGACATCGTCTCCTCGCAGACGACGCCCACCCCGGTCGGGTGCCCGCTACGCGAGCAGGTTCCGCACCGCCTCCGCCGCGTCGTGGCCCGAGAGCACCGCGCCGTCCATGTAGCCCTGGGACGTGCGTGCGATGTCGCCGCCCGCCAGGACCACCCGCCCGTGTGGCTCCCGCGCCGCCGCGAAGAGGGGCCACTGGCCCGGGCGGGGGGCCACCCACGTGCCCCGCGCCAGTGGGTCGGCGGACCAGTCGTGGGTGAGTACCTCCAGGACACGGGCGTCCGGGTACAGCTGCCGCACCGCCGTCTCGATCGAGGCCCGGTCGGTCGGGTCGAAGCTCTCGGCGAGGCCGAAGACGACGGAGACGTCCTCCCCGGCGTTGTACACGGCGAGGACGCCGGGCGGCCAACAGCCCGCCTTGGTGTCGACGGGTATCCCGGTCGTCCGGGCCGCCACCTTCACCGAGCGGCCGGCGTGGCCCTGCTCGGCCAGTGCCGCCACCGCCGCCGGCAGCGCGGGCTCGAAGGCGATCGCCGCCCACGTGTTGAGCGGTGTCGCGACCACTGCCGCGGCGGCCGGCACGGCGCTGCCGTCGGCCAGCCCGAGAAGCACGCCCGGCCCCTCCTGACGCACCGCCACCACCCGCGCCCCGAAGCGCAGTTCGGCGCCGAGCGAGGCCGCCATCGCCACCGCCACCGCGTCCGCACCGCCCGCCGCCCGCTGATCCTCGGCGCCGAACGCCGCCGCCGGGTCGCCGCCCAGCGCGACGATGTCCTCGATCACGCCCACCGCCGAGTACTCCTCGGGGCGCGCGCCCATCAACGCGGCGCCGAGCACCGACAGGTACGCCGCCGCCCGCGCCGGTAGGCCCTCAAGCAGCTCGCCGTACGCCACGTCCAACCCGTCCGGCGCCTGTGAAGCCGTCAACTCTGCTGCCAACGCCGTGAGTTCCGCGACAAACTGCTCGTACGCGGCCAGATCCGCCCCGGTCAGCGGCATCGCGCCCTCGGACGCCTCACCGTCCAGCAACCACACCTGCCGCGCCGCGCTCTCCCGTGCCGGGGCCAGGTCCACGCCGTAGCGTTCGTACTCGGCCATCAGCGCCCGGTGGTACTCCGCCGAGATCCACTCCGCGCCGAGGTCGACCCGAACTCCCGTACCGGGGAGGACCTTCGACCACGTCCGGCCGCCGACCCGATCGCCCGCCTCCAGGACCACCACGCGCAGCCCGGACGACGCGAGCTCCCGCGCTGCCACCAGACCGGCCAGTCCCGCGCCCACCACCGCCACGTCGTAGGCCGTGCTCATCGGCCCCCTCCCTCGCGGTTCACAGACCCTCTCCCGTGTACACGGCCGCGCCCTCGACGTACGTCGCCAGCACGCGCGTGTCGCCGATCTCCGCCGGCGCGCCCGCGTACGGGTCGCGGTCCAGGACGACCAGGTCGGCGAGCTTGCCGACCTCGATCGTGCCGGTGTCGTGGTCGCGGTGGTTCACGTACGCCGTGCCCACCGTGTAGGCCGCGAGCGCCGCCGTGAGGTCGATCCGCTGCTCGGGCAGGAAGATCGTGTCCGACGGCTCCGCAACGGCCGGCAGCACCCGGTTGACCGCGGTGTGGATGCCCCACATCGGATCCGGCGCGCTGACCGGCCAGTCGCTGCCCGCCGCGAGGGTCGCGCCGGAGCGCAGCAGGTCGCCGAACGGGTATTGCCACGCCGCCCGTTCGTCACCCAGGAACGGGATGGTCAGCTCGTCCATCTGGGCCTCGTGCGCGGCCCACAGCGGCTGCAGGTTGGCCGCCACGCCCAACTCCGCGAAGCGCGGCACGTCGTCGGGATGGACCACCTGGAGGTGCGCGATGTGATGCCGGTGATCCGCCCGCCCATTCGCCGCGAGCGCCTGCGCGAAGCCGTCCAGCGCCTCGCGCGCGGCCCGGTCGCCGACCGCGTGTACGTGGACCTGGAAGCCGTGCGCGTCGAGCAGCGTGACGTGCTCGCGCAGCGCCGCCGGGTCCACGAAGCTCAGTCCGCTGTTGCCGGTATGGCAGCCGCAGCCGTCGAAGTACGGGTCGTTCATCGCGGCCGTGAAGTTCTCCGCGACCCCGTCCTGCATGATCTTCACGCTGGTGGCCGCGAACCGACCGACCGACGAGGACGCGCGGAGGTCGAGAAGCCGCTCCAACTGCTCGGCGCCCTGGTCCCGTTCCCACCACAGCGCGCCCACGACGCGCGCGGTCAGCTGCCCCGAACGGGCCGCGGTCAGATAGGACTCCAGCGGGTCCAGACCCGGATGCGCCGAACCGACCATCGCGTCCTGCCACGCCGTCACGCCGACCGAGTGCATCCGCGCCTGGCCCGCGAGCAGCGCGCGCAGGCCGTCGGCCGCGTCCAGGCCCGGGACGAGGTCGCCGACCAGCGCGGTCGCGCCCTCGTGCAGGGTGCCCTGCGGGGTGCCGTCCGGTTCGCGCTCGATCCGCCCGTCGGCCGGATCCGGGGTATCCCGTCCGACGCCCGCGAGTTCGAGCGCGCGGGTGTTGACCCACGCGCCGTGGCCGTCGGCGTTGATCAGGAACGCCGGGCGATCGGGCACGATCGCGTCCAGTTGCTGCCGACTGGGCGTACCGCCCGCGAACGCCTCCATGTTCCAACCGCCGCCGCTGATCCACTCCTCGTCGGGCCGGGCGGCCGCGTACGCGCGGATCAGGGCGAACGTCGAGTCCGCGTCCCGCGCGTCCGAGAGGTCGCAGCGGATCAGCGTCATGCCCGCGAGGGCGGGGTGTACGTGCGAGTCCTGGAAGCCGGGTACGAGCGCGCGGCCGGTCAGGTCGATCACGTCGGTGCGCGAACCGATCAACCCGCGCACATCCGCGTCGTGCCCGACGGCCACGATCCGCCCGTCGCGCACGGCCACCGCCGTGGCCCGGCGACGCGCGGCGTCGATCGTATGGACCGAACCACCGCGGAAGACGACATCGGCAGGGGTGGACATGGAACTCCTTGTACCGAGTTGCGTTGAAAAGAATGAAGAGAGGAAGACCGAACCCGACGAAGACCGAACGCGAAGCAATCCACGAACGCGCAGAGAACGCGAACGAACGCGAACGAACGCGAGAGGACGCGAAAAGCGCGAAATGAACGCGAACGGCGAAGAGAAGGAGGGGGAGGAGGTGGAGCCCGCCGAGCAGCGCGAACCCGGCCAGGAGATCGAGCCCGCCGAGCAGCCCTGGCCCGATCGGTACATCGAGTCCGACCGGACCAAACACCCCAAGGAGCCCGAGCACGCCGAAACCCGAGCCCGACCCGGCTCCGAGCACCGAAGGCCCGAGCCCGATCCCCTCAGAGCGCCGGAATACCCGCACCCACGTAGTCCCACGGCCGCGCCCGCTCCAGCGCCGCCGCCACCCGGAACACCGTCGCGTCGTCGTAGAACCGCCCGACGATCTGCACCCCGGTCGGCACCCCGCTCGACGCGTGGCCCGACGGCACGCTCAGCACCGGACAGCGGCTCGCGATGTTGAACACCGTGGTAAGCGACGCCTCGAGGTAGTGCTCCAGCTCGACGCCGTTGATCGTGACCTTGGTCGAGGTGTAGTCGTCGTCCGCCAGGTACGCGGGGATCCCGACCGTCGGGCACAGCAACACGTCGTACCGGTCGAGCAGTTGCCCCACCTCGGCGTGGATCGCGGCCTCGCGCTCCAGGCCCTCGAGCAGGCCGCCCCGCTCGGTGGCGGCGACCGTTTCCTCGACGAACCTGAGCGTGTACGCGTTCAACCGGTCGCCGTGTTCCTCGGCCACCCCGCGCACCCACGACCCGAAGATCGCGCCGAAGTGGATCAACGCGGTGTCCAGCACGTCCCGCCGGGTGATGTTCACCGGGACCTCCTCGACGATCGCGCCCGCCGCGCGCAACGCGTCCGCCACGGCGCGCGTGTTCGCCTCGACCTCGGGGGCGACCAGCCAGTCCCCCAGCGTGATCGAGAGCGCCACGCGCAGCCCCTCGATGCCCTCCGGAGCGGTGGGCAGGACCAACTTGGGGCTGAGCGATACGCCGTCCAGCGGGTGCGGGCCGGCCAGCACGTTCTGCAGCAGCACGCAGTCGGCGACCGTGCGCGCCATCGGGCCGTCGTGGCAGTACGTGTCCAGGTTGAACGGCGCCAGCGCCGGGACCCGGCCGTACGGCGGCTTGAACCCGACCGTTCCGGTGAACGACGCGGGGATGCGGATCGAGCCGCCGATGTCCGAGCCGGTCGCGAGCGTGGTACTCCCGGCCGCGAGCGCGGCGCCGGCGCCGCCGGACGAACCGCCCGGCGAGAAAGCCAGGTTCCACGGGTTGCGGGTGATGCCCCACAGCTCCGAGCGGGTGAACGCCGCGCAGCTGAACTCGGGGGTCGTGGTGCGCGCGTGCACGATGCCGCCGGCCGCGAGCACCCGCTCGACCACCGGATGCGTGACGTCGGCGACCTCGGCCGCGAACGGCACCGAGCCCTCCGAGGTGATCCGGCCCGCGATGGGCTGCTCCTCCTTGGTCGCCACCGCGAGCCCTTCGAGCGGTCGCGGCGCGTCGCCCTTTCCGGCGTAGCGGGCCTCCGCCGCCCGCGCGCCGGCCATGGCTTCGTCGTAGATCCGCTCGGCGAGGCAGTTCACCCTCGGCTCGACGGCCTCGGCCCGCTCGATCACGGCGGTCATCAACTCGACCGGCGAGAGCGAGCGGTCCCGAAAGCGCCGCAGCGCCTCGGTCGCGGGCAGGTAGGCCAGCTCGTCGACCACAACCGGGGCGCGCTCGGTCCCCGCGGCGAAATCGGTCTCATTGCTCATGACTGGGTCACGTCCTTCCGGGTCACGTCCTGCACAAGGTCACTGCAAAAACTCACCGCGCGGTCACTGCACAAGGTCACCGCGAGGTCACTCCGCGAGGTCACTCCACGAGGTCACCGTGCGAGATCACCACGAGGTCACTGCACGAGATCACTGCACGAGATCACTGCGCGATGCCGGCAAACGAAGCCGGCAACGGCGGCCCCGAGGCCCTGGCCCCGAGGCCCCCGGAGCCCATCGCCCAAGCTCACCGCGTGCCCTCTGCGGCCAGCGCCCGGCGATCGGCCGCGATCCTGGCCGGGTCCCACCCGACCCGTGGCACGGAGTCGAGCAGCAGCCGGGTATACGGGTGTCGAGGATTCGTCAGCACCTCATTGGTGCTGCCGGCCTCGACGATCCGGCCGGCCCGCAGGACGACCACGTCGTCGGTGATGTGCCGGACGACCGCGAGGTCGTGGCTGACGAACAGGAAGCCCACCCCCGCGTCCCGCCGGATCCCGGCCAGGAGTTCGAGGATCTGCGCCTGGATCGACACGTCGAGCGCGGCGACCGCCTCGTCGAGGATGAGCACCGTCGGCTCGGCCGCGAGCGCGCGGGCGATCGCGACTCGCTGGCGCTGACCACCGGACAGCGCCTTGGGCAGCGCGGTCGCCTCGCGCGCGCCCAGGCCGACCTGGTCCAGCAACTCCGCCACCCGGGCCGCCCGCTGATCCTTCGTCAGCGTGCCGAAGTGCAGTCGCAGCACCTCGTCGACGCACTCCCCGACCGCGATCCGCGGGTCCAGCGACAAGTACGGGTCCTGGAAGACCATCTGGATCTCGCGCGCGCGGGCCAGTCGTTCGGCGCGATTGCCGGTCCGCGTGGCGCGCTCGTGGCCGCCCACCCGGATGCTGCCCGAGTCGGGCGTGGCCAGGCCGACCAGCATGCGCGCGGTCGTGGTCTTGCCGCAGCCGGATTCGCCGACGATGCCGAGCGAGCCGCCCGGCGCGAGCGTGAACGAGACCCCGGCCACGGCGGCGTGGTCGCCGAACGACTTGCGCAGATCGGTGACTTCGAGCGTGGTGTCGGCCGTGCGGGCGGAGCGGCTGGTCACGTCAGGATCCCCTCGTCGGCGCGGAAGCAGGCCGCGTAGGCGTCGTCGTGCCGGGTCAGCGCGGGTGCCTCGTCCGTGCACCGCGGCTGTACATGCGCGCAGCGCGCGGCGAACGCGCAGCCGGTGGGGGCCTCGGCGAGCGAGACCGGGCGGCCCGGAATGGGCTTGGGCGGCCCCGCGTCCGGATCGAGCCGCGGCGTCGAGGCGAGCAGGCCGGCGGTGTACGGGTGCCGCGGCTTCGCGAACAGGCCCTCCGCGGTCTGCGTCTCGACGATCCGGCCCGCGTACATGACGTAGACCCGATCGCAGACCGCGGCGGCCAGTTCGAGGTCGTGGGTCACGAACAGCATGCCCGTGCCGCGCTCGGCCTGGAGTCGGGTCAGGATCCCGATCACCTCGGCCTGGGTGGTCACATCCAGCGCGGTGGTCGGCTCGTCGGCGAGCAGCAGCGACGGCTCACCGGCGAGGGCCGCGGCGATCACGACCCGCTGGAGCATGCCACCGGAGAAGTGGTGCGGGTGGCGCCGCATCGCGCCCTCGGGGTCGCGGATGCCGACCGCCTCCAGGAGTTCGAGCGCGCGTGCCGCGGCGATCGCGGGCGCGGTGCCGGCGGCGCGCATGCCCTCGGTGAGGAAGTCGCCGACCCGGCGCATCGGGTTGACCGACGCGCGCGGGTCCTGGAAGACCATCGCCACCTCGCGCGAGCGCAACGAGCGCAGGCTCGCCTTGTTCAGGCCGAGCACGTTCCGCCCGTCCACCCGGACCTCGCCGCTCACCCGTGCCTTCGCGGGCAACAGCCCGAGTACGGACCGGCACGCGACCGACTTGCCCGAGCCGGACTCGCCGACCAGGCCCACGCTTTCGCCCTTTTCGACGCGCAGAGACACGCCGTCGAGGATCGGGCGCGCGGCTCGCCCCTCGGGCAGACGCACCGTCAGGTCGTCGATTTCCAGAAATGCCATGGGATCACCGCTCCCGCTTCGCGACTCGGTCGGCGATGCCTTCGCCGACGATGCCGAACGCGACGACCGCGACGACGATGCACACGCCCGGGGCGAACGACGGCAGCAGCACGTTCTGGAGCAGCGCCGATTGGCCCTCGTTGATCATCGATCCCCAGTCGGACTCCGGGGGTTGCACGCCGAAGCCGAGGTAGGACAGCGCGGCCAAGTCCATCAGCGCGTAGCCGAAGTTGATCGCCGACTGGGCCAGCACGGTGGGCGCGATGTTGGGGATCAGGTGCTTGACGCAGATGGTCCAGCCGGACCAACCCTGGACGCGATAGGACTCGATGTACGGCCGGGCCTTCTCCTGTGTGGCGACCGAGCGCACCAGGCGCCCGACGTACGGCGTGTAGGCGACGCTCATCGCGATCACCGGCGCGGTCAGCCCGCCGCCGAAGACCGCCACGAACAGGATCGCGATCAGCAGGCCGGGGAACGCGAACATCATGTCCATCGAGCGGGACAGGACCGCGTCGATCCAGCCGCCGCGCCACGCGGCGGCGACGCCGAACACGATGCCCAGGGCGGTGGACAGCACCACTACGAGCAGCGGGCCGAGCAGGCCGGTGCGCGCGCCGTGGATGAGCCGGGACAGGATGTCGCGGCCGGACTGGTCGGCGCCCAGCAGGTGGTCGGGCGTCGAGCCGGCCAGCGTCGCGGACAGGTCCACGGCGTTGGGGTCGTACGGCGCGATCAGCGGCGCGAACACCGCGACCAGGACGAGCAGCGCGAGCACGACCACGGCGCCGACGAACAGCGGCCCTTGGCGCAGCGCACGCAGCGCGCCGAAGCCGGGCCGGCGAACGACCCCGCCGGCCTCGGCGGTCCGACCGGGCTTGTCGGCCCTGCCGCTCTCGCCCCCGCCACGTTCTCGACCCGCGCCGCTCCCGCCGGGCGTCTCGCCGGTCATCCCCCCGGGCGTGTCGCCCCCGTCGGTCTTGTCGATCGAAATCTTGGTCACGAGGCACCTCGCCCGGTCAGGGAGACCCGGGGGTCGACGAGCGGTTGCAACAGATCCACCAGCAGGTTGACCAGGACGAACGCGGCCACCGTGAGCAGCGTGATGGCCTGCACGACGGGGAAGTCCTTGACGTTCACGGAGGTCACCAGGAGCGAGCCGACCCCGGGGACCGAGAACGCCGTTTCCACGATCGACGTGGTCACCAGCAGGCCGGCGAGCATCGTGCCGCCGACCGTGACGATCGGGCCGAGCGCGTTGCGCAGCACGTGTCGCCGAACCACCTTCGACTCGGCGACGCCGCGCGCACGGGCCACCTCGACGTGCTCGCGCGAGAGTTCGTCGAGCATCGAGGAGCGGGTGACCCGGGCGAGCAGCCCGGAAAGCGTGAACGCGAGCGCCACTGCCGGCAGCGTGAGGTGCTCGACGCGCCCGCCGAAGCCCGAGCCGCCGCCGAAGGTGGGGAACCAGCCGAGCTTGACCGCGAACAGCGAGACCAGGCCGATCGCGGCGACGAACGCGGGGGTCGCGGTCGCGACACCGGTGCCGATCAGCACGAGCTTGTCCACGAAGCCGGGGCGCAGCGCGGCGAGGATGCCCAGCAGCACGCCGGAGACGATCACCAGCACCGCCGCGTAGCCGATCAGGAACGCGGTCGTGGGCAGGCGCGAGGAGATCAGGTCGGCGACGTCCTGGCGAAACTGCACCGAGCGGCCGAAGTCGCCGGTGCACACGTCGCCGAGCCACTGCGCGTACTGCGACAGGAACGGGTCGTCCAGGTGGTACTGGAGACGCACGGCTTCCTTGGCCTCCGGCGTCGCCGGGTGGCCCTTGAGCAGGAAGGTCACCGGATCCCCGGGGGCGAGGTGGATCGCGCTGAAGACCAGGAACGAGGTCACCAGCAACACCAGCGCCAACCCGAGAAAACGGCCCAGGAAGTAACCCGCCATCAGCCCGCGGCCCCGACGGTGGCGGCCCACGGCCAGTACAGCTGCGCGATCCCGGGCGCCGCGCCTGTGATGCGCTTGTTCATGAACACGTTGTGCGGCGGCTCGAAGAGCGGGATCGAGGTCAGGTCGCGCAGCGCGATGTCCTGGAGTTTGGCGGTCAGGTCCGAGCGGGCCGCCGGGTCGGCGGTGCCGGCCGCCTGCTCGTAGAGCTTGTCGTACTCGGGGTTGGAGTAGTTGCCGTAGTTGGCGAACGCGCCGGTGACCATGGACTCGTAGAACTCCAACGGATCGGGCGTGTTCGTGTAGCCGCTGGTGACGACCAGGTCGATGCCCTTGCGCGCCTCGGGGTCGGTGAACAGCGCCGTGTAGGCGTCCGGGGTGACGGTCTTGAGCTCGATGTCGAGCCCGATCGACTTGCCCGCGGCCTGGATGGCGTTGGCCGAGACGGTGATCTCCGGCGCCAGCGAGCTGGTCGCGAGCACGATCTTCTTGCCCGCGCCGCCCCCGGCGTCGGCGACGAGCTTCTTGGCCGCGGTGAGGTCCTGCTTCACCGGCGGGAGGGTCGCGAAGTAGGTCGGCGCCTTCTCCGGGGCCAGGCCCCACGCGCCGATCGGGGTGAGCCCCCTGGCCTCGTTGGCGACCCCACCCGCCGCGGCCTTGATCAGGCCGGTGCGGTCGATCGCCAGGGACAGCGCCTGACGCAGCTTCAGGTCACCCATGGTGCCCTGCAGGTTGGTGACGGCGAGCAGGTAACTGCCGCTGTTGGGACCGAAGTAGAGCTTGCCGTTGGGGGTGTTCCGCAGGCGCCCATAGGCACTGGAGGGCACCGTGTAGCCGCCGTCGACCGAGCCCGAGACCAGCGCGTTCACGCGCGCGGACGGGTCCTGGATGAAGACGAACTTGAACGCGTCGGCCTTCGCGACCAGCTTCGCGTCCCAGTACTTCGGGTTCTTCTTGAGCGTGATCGAGTCGCCCGGGGTCCACTTGTCCAGCGCGAACGGCCCGGTGCAGTTCACCCCGCCCTGCGGGTTGCCGTAGTCCTTGCCGGCCTTCTCGATCGAGGCGGCGCTCTCGACCGTGCCGGGCGAGGCCGCGAGCATCGAGTTGAGCAGCGCGTCCGGCTTGGTCAGCTTGATCGTGACCTGGAGCGGGCCGGTGGCGTCGATCGAGGCGACGTTGCGGAAGGCGGTGCCCCAGGCGGACGCGAGTTCGGGGTCCAGGTGCCGCTTGAGGCTGGCGACCGCGTCGGCGGAGGTCATCGGCGTGCCGTCGTGGAAGGTGACGCCCTCGCGCAGGTTGTACACCCAGGTGAGCGGGTCCGGATTGGTGTACGAGGTGGCCAGGCCGGGCTCGATCTTCATGTCCGGAGTGGTCCGCAGGAACTGCTCGCAGACGTTCGCGAGCACGGTGTTGATCGGGTAGTCCCAGGCGTACAGGTAGTCGAGCGTCTGCGGCTCGGCGTACAGCGACCAGGACACCGACGGGATGGTGCCCTTGGCCGCGGGGGTGTCCGGACTCACCTGGAAGCCGCCACCGGGATTCGCGTTGTCGGACTTGCCACCGGAACAACCGGCCACGGCCGCGGCCGCGACGGCGACTGCTGCGACGGATCGGAGCATGCGCAAGAGAACCCACCTCTTTCCAGGGGGTAGCGGGGCGCTGGAGTTCTGTGGAGTATTGATGCGGGAACGTTCCCGCACAAGGGTTTGCGGGAACGGTTTTCTGAAGGTCATGGCGCTGTAACAGGAGCGTGACTCAGGGCTCGGCAGCCGGCAGCATGTGGCGTCATGAGCACTCCACCGCACGGCGGCGGCAAGCGTCCCGCGCCCGTACCCCGGGTCCGCCTCGTCGACGTGGCCCGTGAGGCGGGGCTGTCCAAGACCACCGTCTCGGCCGCCCTCAACGGCACCGGCCGGCTCTCCGACGCGGTCCGGCTGCACGCTCAGGAGACGGCACGCCGACTGGGCTACCGACCGAACGCGACCGCCCGCCTGTTGCGCGCGGGGCACGCCCGGCTGATCGGGTACGCGGTGCGCGAGTACGTGGAGACACCGTGGTCGTACATGGAGTCGCCCTACTTCGCCCAACTCACCAGCGCCACCGCGCAGGCCGCGCTCGCCCACGGGTACGCGCTGGTCCTGCTGCCCACCCACACGGCCCGGGACGAGTGGGCGGACCTGCCGCTGGACGCGGCGGTGGTGGCCGATCCGCTCGCCGATGACCCCTTGGTCGAGGACTTCCTGGCGGCCCGGATCCCGGTCCTCTCGGACCGCCGTCTGGAGGGCATGCCCGGCGCGCACTGGGTGGACATCGACCACGAGGCCGCCGTCCGCGGCGTACTGGATCACCTGGCGGCGGGCGGCGCGCGGCGGATCGGCGTGGTGGCCGCACACTCCACGTCGTTGTTCTACGAACAGGCGCTGACGGTGTATCACGCGTGGTGCGTGGAACGGGGGTTCGCTCCTCTCGTGGAGCTGACCCGGCGTCCGGGCAACCCGGCGACGCGTGCCGCGATCGACCACATGCTGGCTCGATCCGACCGCCCCGACGCGCTCTTCGTACTCACCGAGGCGAGCCCGCCGCTGATCCTGGAGACCGTCCGGGCTCGCGGCCTGAACGTCCCGCAGGACCTGCTGATCGTCTGCGTCAGCGACGACCCGACCGCCGCCCAGACCGACCCGCCGATCACCACGCTCAGTCTGCGACCGACCGAAATCGCGGCCGCGGGCGTCGAGTTGCTGATCAAGGCGTTGGAATCCGGCGACCGGAGCCCCACCGGCCGAGCCGTCCCGACCCGGCTCGAGATCCGGGACACGTCACGGCGAAGCGGGGATCATGGGTATTCGGACGAGGTCGGCAAAGCCGCTGCCCCGTAGCCGGGTTCCTTCGACGGCCGTCCCGGCGGGCTCCGCCGGATCGCCGCGGACCGGGTCGCCCGGGCAGGGCCGCACGGCGCCGAGACCGCACCATGCCTGACCACCCCTCAGGCCTTCGTTCGTCCGACCCGGAGGAAACGCCGTGATCGAGTCGACCCCGACTCCCGCCACCGCCGCGCCGACAGCCGTGCAGGGGTACAGCCCGCGCACCGGGACGCCGGTCGGTGAGCCGCTGCCCGCCAGTACCGGCCCCGAGGTCGAACGTGCCGTCGCCGCGGCGCAGGCGGCCGCGCCGGCGTGGGCCGCACGCTCCGGCGCCGAGCGGGCCGAGGTTTTGGAGGCCGTCGCCGACGCGCTCGACGCGGCGCGCGCCGAACTGGTCGCCGTCGCGGACGCGGAGACCGCGCTGGGCGAGCCGCGGCTGACCGGCGAGATCGGCCGTACCTCGGGCCAACTGCGGATGTTCGCCGGCCTCCTGCGCGCCGGCGCGCACGTGGGCGCGGTGCTCAGCCCGGCCGATCCGACGCTCGGGCGGCCCGACGTACGTCGCATGCTGCACCCGATCGGCGTGGTCGCGGTGTTCGCCGCGAGCAACTTCCCGTTCGCGTTCTCCGTCGCCGGCGGCGACACCGCGTCCGCGTGGGCGGCCGGCTGCCCCGTGGTGGTCAAGGTCCACGAGGCGCATCCGGCCACCTCGCTCGCGGTCGCCCGCGTGGTGCGTACCGCGCTGACCACCGCCGGCGCGTCCGCCGACCTGCTCGGCCTGGTCGCCGGTCGCGCCGCGGGCGGCCCGCTGGTCACCCATCCCGGGATCGCCGCCGTCGGATTCACCGGCTCGCTCGCGGGCGGGCGGGCCCTGTTCGACCTGGCCTCGGGCCGTCCCGACCCGATCCCGTTCTTCGGCGAACTGGGCAGCGTCAACCCGGTCGTGGTGCTGCCCGCAGCCGCGGCCGAACGCACCGAGGACCTCGCCGCCGGCTACCTCGGCTCGCTCACCCTGGGCACCGGACAGTTCTGCACGAACCCGGGGCTGCTGTTCGTGCCCGAGGACACCAATCTCCTGGACGCCATCGCCACGCGGGCCCGCACCGCGACCGGCGGCCCGATGTTGTCCGCCCGGATCCGCGACGCGTACGAGGGCGGCACCTCGGCGCGCGCGGGCCGAGAGCTGGCCCGAGGTACCGCCGCCGAGGGTGCCTGGGCGGTGGCGCCGGTGGTCTGGCACGCCGACCTCGCCGAGTTCCTCGCGCACGCGGCCGAACTGACCGAGGAGACCTTCGGCCCGGCCGGCCTGGTGGTCACCTACGCCGACGAGGACGCCCTGCTCGCCGCGCTCGGGCGCCTCCCGGGCAGCCTCACCGGCTCGGTGCACACCGTCGAGGCCGACCACCCGCTCGCCGCCCGGGTCGCCGCCGCGCTGCGCCCACGCGTCGGCCGGCTGATCCACAACGGCTGGCCCACCGGCGTAGCGGTGTGCTGGGCGATGCACCACGGCGGTCCGTGGCCCGCCACCACCGCGCCGGGACACACCTCGGTCGGCGGCACCGCGCTGGAGCGCTGGTTGGTGCCGACCGCCTACCAGGACTGGCCCGACGCCCTGCTGCCTCCGGAACTGCGCGACGCCAACCCGCTGGGCGTGCCGCGGGTGACCCAGCCCTGAACGCGCGGTTGCCGCCGGGCCCGGGAGAGGCCCGGC
>NZ_JBVHLU010000023.1:0-106401 GCF_055558835.1 Embleya sp. NPDC025285 | reverse complement strand
CACGGGGCCCCCGCCCATTCTCCCTCCCCCCCCCCCCCCCCCCCCCCCCCCCCCCCCCCCCCCGGGGCCGCGTGTGGGTGGGCGATGGGCCGCGTCGTCCGCGCGGCGGGCGGCGTTGTCCACAGAGCGGACGGCGTTGTCCACGGAGGGGCCTCGGGTGTCACCGACAGCTCTTAGACTGCTCGGATGACAGCGCTCGACGACGGTCCCCAGATCAGCGAAGCGCTGCAGGTTCTGCATCGCGTCTTCGGTTACGACTCGTTTCGCGGGAGTCAGCAGGAGATCATCGACCACGTGATCCGGGGCGGCGACGCGCTCGTCCTGATGCCGACCGGTGGCGGGAAGTCGCTCTGCTACCAGATCCCGGCCCTGGTGCGAAAAGGCGTCGGGGTGGTGATCTCGCCGCTGATCGCGCTCATGCAGGACCAGGTGGACGCGCTCACCGCACTGGGAGTGCGCGCCGGATTCCTCAACTCGACGCAGAACCCGGACGAGCGGCGCATGGTCGAGTCGGAGTTCCTGGCCGGCGAGCTGGACCTGCTCTACCTCGCGCCGGAGCGGCTCAAGGTCGACGCCACCCTGCGGCTGCTGGACCGGGGCACCGTCTCGCTGTTCGCGATCGACGAGGCACACTGCGTGGCGCAGTGGGGTCACGACTTCCGGCCCGACTACCTCACCCTCTCCCAGCTCCACGAGCGTTGGCCGGACGTGCCCCGTGTCGCGCTCACCGCGACCGCGACCGAGGCCACCCACGCCGAGATCGCGTCCCGGCTGAACCTGCAACAGGCCCGGCACTTCGTGGCCAGCTTCGACCGGCCCAACATCCAGTACCGGATCGTGCACAAGGACAAGCCGCAGAAGCAGCTGCTCGACCTGCTGCGCGCCGAGCAGGCCGGCGACGCGGGCATCGTGTACTGCCTGTCCCGGGCCTCGGTGGAGAAGACCGCCGCGTTCCTGGTCGACAACGGCATCGAGGCGCTGCCGTATCACGCGGGTCTGGATTCGCGGGTGCGCGCCGCCAACCAGTCCCGGTTCCTGCGCGAGGACGGCATGGTGATGGTCGCCACCATCGCCTTCGGGATGGGCATCGACAAGCCCGACGTGCGCTTCGTCGCGCACCTGGACCTGCCCAAGTCGGTCGAGGGCTACTACCAGGAGACCGGCCGCGCCGGTCGCGACGGGCTGCCGTCCACCGCGTGGCTGGCGTACGGCCTCCAGGACGTGGTGCAGCAGCGCAAGATGATCGACGGCTCGGAGGGTGACCTGGCCCACCGCCGCCGGCTCGGCACACACCTGGACGCGATGTTGGCGCTGTGCGAGACGGTGGAGTGTCGACGGGTGCGCCTGCTCGCCTACTTCGGCCAGCAGAGCACCGCGTGCGGCAACTGCGACACGTGCCTGTCGCCGCCCGCGTCCTGGGACGGCACGATCGCGGCGCAGAAGGTGTTGTCGACCGTGTGGCGGCTCAAGCACGAGCGGCGTGGGCAGAAGTTCGGCGCGGGCCAGATCGTGGACATCCTGCTCGGCGCCAAGACGGCCAAGGTGATCCAGTTCGACCACGACACGCTGCGCGTCTTCGGCATCGGCACCGAACTGGGCCGGACCGAATGGATGAGCGTGGTACGGCAGTTGCTCGCGATGAAGCTGATCGCCGTCGAGCCCTCGTACAACGCGCTCGTGCTCACCGAGGAGAGCGAGGAGGTGCTCGGCCGGCGGCGCGAGGTGATGTTGCGCCGGGAGCCGGAGCGGCCCGCCCGTGCGGCGAAGGCCGACAAGGCGGCCAAGGGCGGCAAGGGCAAGGCCGCGCCGGTCGAGCTGCCTGCGGAGGCCGCGCCGATCTTCGAGGAGCTGCGCGCGTGGCGTGCGGCCACCGCGAAGGAGCAGGGCGTGCCCGCGTACGTGATCTTCCACGACGCGACGCTGCGCGAGATCGCCGGCACCCGGCCGAGCACCCTGGCCGAGTTGGGCACGATCAGCGGCATCGGCGAGAACAAGCTCGCCAAGTACGGTCAGCCGATCCTGGACACGCTGGCCGGCTCCACGGCGGCCGGCCCCGCGCCGGCGCCCGCTTCCGTACCGGCGCCCGCGCCCGCGCCCTCGGCCGCGCCCAAGACCGCACGCGCCGCCGAACTCACCCGTGAACCGGTGCCCGAGCTGATCCGCGAACCGCTGCCGGACTACCAGCCCGACTACGAGCCGGACTTCGAACCGGAGCCGGAGTACTACCCGGAGTTCGAGCCGGACCCGGACTACCGGGGCTGACCGGTCGGGCGGCCGGGCCGGCCGGTAGGGGGCGCAAGCCCGTCCCGGCCCTGCTCGGGCCGGCCACCTCCGAACGCGAGAGTGGCCGGCCCCGGAGTCGATCCCCGGGGCCGGCCACTCGCGAAGCCGATGTTCGGTCAGCCCTTGGGCGCCGGACCGTCGCCGCCCTGTCCCGCGTCCAACTCGGCCAGCTCCGCCAGGAAGCGCTCGATCACGTCGCTGTCGGCCACCAGCGTGCCGACCGGCTCGCCGAGCACCTTGCCCGCGAGCTCCGTCCCGATCAGGCCCAGCTCCGCGTGCAGGGACGCACTCGCCAGGGCGATGTCCGCGTCCAGCCGCTCGTGGCCGGAGGTGACCAGCTCGTCCTTGATCCGCTGCCCCTCGGCGCGCGCCTCGGCGATCAGCCGGGCGCCCTCCTCGGAAGCCTGCTGCCGGACCAGCGCGGCCTCCTTACGGGTCTCGACGATCTGCGCGCGCAGTTCGGCGAGCGCCGCCTCGCTCTCCCGCTGGAGTTCCGCCGCCCGGTCGAAACCGCCTTCGAGCGCCGTGTGCCGCTTGGCGATCGTGTCCGCGATGCGCGGCAGCAGGATCTTCGCCAGGATGGCGAAGACCAGCACAAAGGTGATGAATCCAAAGATCAGTTCGGCGATATCCGGCTTGAGAGGTCCCATGCCTCGAAATCCTCGAACACGGCCGAGAACAAATCAAGTTCCGATCACCCTCGTGACCACTCCCGGTGTTCGCCGAACTCCGCCGCGCAGCCGCCGAGCCGGGCCGCGGCCCGAGTACCTCCTGCGTACGGCCTGCGGAATCGGTTCGCCTGATCGCCTCGGCGCACCCGCCCCGGCCCGGTCCACCCGTCACGCCCGCCCGGCCGGGAAGTCGAGCAGCACGATCGGCTCCCCGCTCGGCTCCGCGGATCCGCCCGGCGGCTCCACGGTGACCCCGACCCCCGACGCCCGGTCGATCGCCGACGCGAGCAACGCCGTACCCGGCCGGATCACCCCGATCGAACGCATGTGGCCGTTGTCGTTGTACCAGCCCTGATATACCCGCGCGTTCGGCAACGTCGGAAGGCCGGACATCAGCAACACCGTCCGGTCGAGCGCGCGGGACACGATCATCCGCGCCGTACCGCCACCGGCCACCGGCGCGGACGCCTGGACCGCGTCCGGCGCGGCGAGTACCGCCTCGATCCGCGCGCTGCGCTCGCGCTCCGAACTCACCGCGCGCTCCGCCCTGCGGGCGTCCTGGTACTGGTCGATCGCGACACCGCCGAGCGCACCGAGCGCGGCCAGGCACGCGGCGAGCACGAAGGCCGTGAAGCGCCGGGCCCGACGCCGCGCGGTCCCCACGACCGGCAGTCGCACGGGCACCTCGGGCGGCAGTTGACGTACGGTCACGATGCCGTCCAGCACTCGACGCCTGAGCTCCGCGGCAGGCGTCTCGGCAACCGCCGAGGCCAGCCGCGCGGCGGTCTCCCGGAACTCCCGAACCTCCTGCGCGCAGGCCGGGCACACGGTCAAGTGCCGCTCGAACTCCCGCTGTTCGTCCTCGTCGAGGGCGTGTACGGCGTACGCCCCGGTCATCGTGTGCAGGTCGGCGGGGGTCATGTGCCCACTCCCAGGCAGTCGCGCAGGCGGATCAGGCCGTCCCGCAGGCGGGTCTTGATCGTGCCCAACGGCACGTCCAGGAGGCCGGCCACCTCACGATGGGTACAGCCTCGGTAGTACGCCAGGGTCACCGACTGCCGCTGCAACTCGGTCAGGGTGCGCAGGCAACGCCGCACCTGCTCGCGTTCGAGCCGGGCCTCGACCTCCTCGGTCACTTGGTCGTACTCGGGCGTGTGGTCGCGTACCGCGGTGCGTTGTTCGCGATCGGTGGCCGCCTGCGCCGAGCGCACCCGATCGACCGCGCGGCGGTGCGCCATGGTCAGGATCCAGGCCATCGCGCTGCCCTTGTCGGGCCGGAAACGGGCGGCGGTGCGCCACACGTCGAGCAACACCTCCTGCGCCACCTCCTCCGATTGCGCGGGATCGCGGACCACCCGGCGCGCGACCCCGAGCACCGCGCCGATCACCGCGTCGTACACGGAGGCGAAGGCCTCCTGATCCCCCTGCGCCACACTCGCGAGCCGATCCTCCAGGGTCGGCCCGCGATCATCCGACGAGGCGATGTGCACGACGGTCCTCATCCGTCCTCACCACACATCCCGGCGCCACGGGTCACGAAGCCTCTCGCCGCGTAATCGCACAACCCGGTGCCGCGCATCGCGAATCCGCGCGCCCCGAAACCGCGCTCCCCGAACCCGCGCGTCCCGAAGTCGCGGGCCCCGAGTCCACGCCTCCCGGCACCGCGGCCGGTGCCGCCGTCGCCCCCGAGGCCGGATCCGCTCGCGGCCGCACAGCCGCCCCGGCGGCGGTGCCCATACCGATCACCCATGTCCCACTCCCGCTCGAGCCGCCCCGAGGACGTCACCCGTGGTGGGATTGCCCCAGCACTCCCGAACCACGCGTCCGTCCGGCACCGGATGCGGCTCCGATCGAACCGCGTCGCACCGGCGTCCGCCAGGTATTCGATGCCGAACGTCGAACGGATTGGTGCCCACGCCGGTCGATTTCCGCACCACGGGAGAGGACCCGGCGCACCCACGTCCCTCGATCGGATCGGCCCGACCCGATTCGGGTGAACGACCAATCCGCACGACCGTCGGTCGCGAATGGCCCGACGTGAAGGCAATCGGAACTCGCCGATGGACGCGGGCCGGACTGGGCGCGCTGAGCGGACTGCTGTCCGCCGGCGCCGCACTGGCCGTCGCCGAACTCGGCGCCGCGTTCGTCCGGCCCGAGGCGAGCCCAATCCCGGCCGTCGGGGGAGCGGTCATCGACCGCACTCCCCCGGCCATCAAGGACTGGGCCGTCCGGGAATTCGGCGACAACGACAAGTTGATGCTCCAGTCCGGAATTCTGGCCATCCTCGCGCTGATCGCACTCGGCCTCGGCCTGGTGTCGCTGCGGCTGCGTCGCACGGCGATGGCAGGCGTGTTCGCGTTCGGACTGCTCGGCGCGTTCGCCGCCTACCACCGGGCCGGCGCCGGTTTCGCGGACACCGTGCCGTCCCTGCTCGCCGGGGTCGCCGGGGCTGCCGCGCTGTGCCGGCTGACCAGGCCGGTGGTCGGGGTGTGTGCGGAGGATCGCGCGTTCGACCGCCGCGCCTTCCTGATCACCGCCGGCGCGGTGGCCCTGGGCTCCGCGGTGTCCGGCACCACCGGTCGGATCATCGGCAACGGGAAGCGGGCCTCGATCGCCGCGTTCCGCGACCGGATCCGACTGCCCACGCCCGCCGAACCGGCCCCGGCGCTGTCGGTCGGCACGGATCTGCGGTTGCCCGGCATGTCCTCGTTCACCACCACCAACGCCGACTTCTATCGAGTGGACACCGCTCTCGTGGTGCCGCGTGTGAACGTCGGGAACTGGTCGCTGCGGATTCACGGCAAGGGCGTGCGTACGCCGTTGACCTTCTCCTACGACGACCTGCTCCGGCGCCCACTGATCGAGCGCGACATCACCCTGACCTGTGTGTCGAACGAGGTCGGCGGCCCATACACGGGCACGGCCCGGTGGATCGGCGTACGACTCGCGGACCTGCTGCGGGAGGCGGGCGTACGGCCGCCCTCGCGCGGCGGCCCCGCCGATCAACTCGTCTCCCGCTCCACCGACGGAATGACCATCGGCACGCCGGTCGAGGTCGCCATGGACGGGCGGGACGCGCTGCTCGCGGTCGGCATGAACGGCGAACCGCTGCCGTTCGAGCACGGCTACCCGGTCCGGATGGTGGTGCCCGGGCTGTACGGATACGTGTCCGCGTGCAAGTGGCTCGAGGACCTCGAACTGACCACGTTCGCCGCGTACGACGCCTACTGGGTCAAGCGCACGTGGTCGCGGGAGGCGCCGATCAAGACCCAGTCGCGGATCGATACCCCGAAGCCGTTCGCCCGCCTTCGGATCGGCACGCCGGTACCGGTCGCGGGCATCGCGTGGGCCCAACACCGGGGCGTGTCCGCCGTCGAGGTCGGCGTGGACGGCGGCCCGTGGCAACCCGCCCGGCTCGCCGAGGCGCCGAGCGTCGACACCTGGCGCCAGTGGGTGTGGGAGTGGACGCCGACCACGGCGGGCTCGCACCGGATCGAGGTCCGTGCCACCGACGCCGGCGGCGCCGTACAGACCGACAAGCGGGTCGGCACGGTGCCCAACGGCGCCACCGGCCGGCATTCGGTGGTGGTCACCGTCACCTGACCGACGCCCCGAAGTCCAAGCGCACACCCGAGCCCGAAGCCTCATCGCTCACACCCAGGCTCCGGCGCCTCACGCCTCACACCTCACGCCTCAAAAAAGGAAGTCACCGATGACCACCATCCGTCTCCCCCGCACCATCGCCACCGTCGCGACCGTGGCCGCCCTCGCGATTCCGCTGGCCGCCTGCGGCAGCGACGACAAGGACGACTCGGCCAAGAAGACGGAGACCTCCGCGCCGGCCGCGGCGCCCTCGTCGGCCGGCTCCCCCTCGTCGGCCGCCGGCGCCCCCGGCGGCGCGAACCCGGCCTCGGCGCCGTTCGGCAGCGCGTGTTCGGCGGTGCCCGCCACCGGCGCGGGCAGCTTCACCGGCATGGCCATGGACCCGGTCGCCACCGCCGCGTCGCACAACCCGGTGTTGTCCACCCTGGTGACCGCCGTCCAGACCGCCGGGCTCGTGGACACCCTCAACACGGCGCAGAACATCACCGTGTTCGCGCCGACCAACGACGCGTTCGCCAAACTCCCCAAGGAGACCCTGGACAAGGTCCTGGCCGACAAGGCGATGCTCACCAGGATCCTGACCTACCACGTCGTCGGTCAGCGGCTCGCGCCCGCCAGGCTGGACAACGGCTCGTTCGAGACGCTGGAGAAGCAGTCGCTCACCACCAAGGGCTCGGGCGAGACGTACACCGTCAACGGCACCTCGAAGGTGGTCTGCGGCAACGTGCAGACCGGCAACGCGACCGTGTACCTCGTCGACACCGTGCTGATGCCGCCGGCCTCCTGACCGGCCCTGCCCGACCCACCCGACCCGGCCCGGCCGGGTGGTGACCGACGGGCGGTCGTGTCCCCGCGCGTGGGGACACGACCGCCCGTCGGCGTGCCGAGCGCCCCCGGGCCTCTCCCTCCCAGGTCCGCGGGCGCCGGCCGCCGAGCACCGGTCGGAACCGCCCCCATCGGTCGGCCTGCACGACCCGGCGCCCCGAGTGCGTCTCCACCCACCACGTCACCGAGGTCGGCTGACCTCACCGTCGAAGCTGAAGCCCCTGTCCAGCCCCCCGCGCCGGACAGTCGTCTTCCGCGTCTTGGGCGGGCTCACCGGTTGATCGGTATCCGTGGCGGGTGGACGTTGATATCCGGGCACGTACACCCACGCGGTCTCGTCGACCTCCTTGGCTCGCACGTGCACCTCCCCATAGGCCGCGCTCTCCAGGCCGCCACGCTCCGGGACGACCACCGCCTCGTGCCACGAACCGGACACGATCAGCGCCAGACACGCGCGCTCGGCGGCGGCCAGCACCGCGCGCAGCGGGTCGGCGTTGACCAGGCGGCAGGCGGTGTTGATCGCGCTGCCCGACCAACCGCGGATGTCCTGCACCACGTCGCCCGCGTGCAGGGACACCCGCAGCCGGATCCGCGCCTCGTCGCTGGCATGCCGGTCGTGGTTGCGCAGCCCGGCGTGCAACCGGTCGATGAACAGATCGGTCAGGTCCTCCTTGGGCACGTTCGCCGGGATCAGCAGGATCGCGCCGTCGCCGCGGTCCTCGACCACGCACGCGTCCCACGCGATGCCCGCCGATTCGAGCGCGGAGTGCAGCAGTTCGTACAGCCGCCCGCGCACCCACTCCTGCGTCACGTCCGAACGCCGGCCGAATCGCTCGACGTCGAGCACCAGGATCGACATGTATCGCGACTTGGCTCCCACGGATTCCCCCAACCGCCTACCGCGCCGTGCGCTCGCGCGCCTCGCTACCTGCCCCTCAAGGAGTACTCCGGCGACGGCCGGTTGTACGCGTCAGATGACACACAACGCGTTATCCGTCGGCCCATTCGCGCAACGCGGGCGGATCGGGCACCACGATGCTGCCGCGCCGGGTCCGCACCAGCCCGGACTCGTACAACACGCGCAGCGCCCGGACCACGGATTCGCGCGAGATGCCGATCGCGTCGGCGAGTTCCTGCTGCGTGGTCCGGATCACGTACGGCCCCTCGGCGCTGCCCAGGGTGCGGTCCGCCAACGCCCGGGCCACCCGGCGGCCGGTGGCCAGCGCGCCGTACTCGACCCGCCAGCGGTCCGACTCGCGAATCCGGGAGACCGTGCGGATCAACACCGCGTACACCAACGGAGCGTTCGTGTTGAGCAGTTCGCGAAACCGGGACAGCGGCACCAGGACGGCCACCACCGGGCCCAGCGCGACCACGGTCGCGGACCGGCCCCGCCCGTCGATGCAGGCGAGCTCACCGACCAGCTCGCCCGGTCCGCGGACCGCGATGGTGACCGCCGAACCGTCCGAGGTCGCCCGTTCGATCTTGACCTGCCCGTGCTCGATCAACACCACGTGACGCGGGTGGTCGCCCTCCATGAACAGCGCGTCGCCGCGGTCGTAGCCCAACCGCCGGCCGGACTCGCGCAGGACGTCCCGGAGTTCCTTGGGCAGTGCCCTCTCGTCCTCGGCCACACCCGCTCCTCCGTCGCCCGTGCCGCCAGAGCTTAACCACGCGCATTCCGATCGGTCAGGCGTTCGCGGATCCCGCCGGTGGGCCGGGATCGAGGTCGGCCCGACCGCTCCCGAGCCGTCCGCGTGGCGTGGTCGGCCCTTCGGTGGGTGTACCCATCCGGGCCGACGGACCGACCGGGCGGGAGTGGATCGGCCCGTTCCCGGGGAGGGATAGGACTCGCACGCGGGCGGAGCCCGGCGACCAGGAATCGACGAGTCGAACGGTGGCACGATGGACGCACGGATGCTCTACACCCAGGTCGTACAGGACCTGACCACGGGATCCACGAACCGGTTCGTGGACCGGGCCGAGGCCGGCCAGGTCGAAGCCGAGGCACTGCGCCGGATCGCCGGCGAGGAGTATCGGATCATCCTCAGCGATCGGCGCTCGTTCGCGTTGCTCGCGGCCCGATTCCCGGACGCCGCGCCGCTGTTTCTGGCCCTGGCCGACGGCGAGGGCCGAGCGTTGCAACTGCTGATGCCGTACGCGGAGGCGGTCGGCCTGACCGCCGCCGACCTGCTCGGGTACGCGCCGAACGCCGCCGCCCAGGGCTACCCGCATCACCTGGCCTGGCTCGCCCAGTTCGGCTCGCGCGCCGAGGTGGCCCTCGCGTTGTTGGCCAACTTCGGTTTCTGGGGCGGTTATTGCGAGCGGTTCGCCCGGGCCCTGCGTACCCACCACGAGTTGACCGAGGATCAGGTCGCGTTCTTCACCTTCTTCGCGGAACTGCCCCCGGGCTTCGAGGACGCCGCCCTGACCCTGTTGCAGACCGGACTGGACGCGGGTGACGACCAGGAGGGCGCCAAGACCGCCGCTCGCCTGATGCAGAGCTACGAACTGGCCTTCTGGGACGCCCTCCCGACGTCCTGACGCAACGAGCGCGGCCGGCCCGGCCGACCGCACCGCGCCCGTGCGCCCTACTTCGACTCGGTGAGCCCCGCCCCGGCCGCCCCCTCGGAGAGCACCGCCTCCACCACGCTCGACCGCGCGGCCTCCAGCAGCGTCCGGGTGTCCGCCGGGGTGCCCGGGTCGGCCAGTGCCTTGTTCACGTCCAGGATCCGGAACGGCGGCCCGGGGTGCGAGTACAGCGGGCGGAACCGCGCATCGGTCACGCTCCACGTGCCCGCCGCGTCCCGGGAGAACGTGAACAGCCCGGCCGAGCTGTAGTTGCCCCTCGGCTTGTCCGGGAAGTTGGCGAGTTCGTCGCCCATCCCGTAGATCACCCACGTGCCGTTGACCTTCTCGTAGGCCTGCGGCACGTGGTTGTGCGTGCCGATGATCAGGTCGAAGTCCTTGCTGCCGTTGTCCGTCGAGGCGGTCAACTCCCGTGCCAAGGTGCGCTGTTGCTGGTCCGGCTCGCGCTGCCACTCGGTCCCCCAGTGCACGCTCAGCAGAACCAGCTCGGCGCCGGCGGCCCGAGCGGCCCGGGCCTGGGCGATCATCCGCTGCTTGTCGATCACGTTGACCGACCACGGCTTGCCCTCGGGCAGCGGGATCCCGTTGGTGTCGTACGTCCAGGACAGGTGCGCGACCTTGACGCCCTTGACGTCCATGATGGTCGGCGCGGCCTCCTGCTCGCTGCGCGCGCTGCCCGCGTGCCGCACCCCCGCCGCGTCCAGGGTCTCCAGCGTGCGCTGGACTCCCTTGAAGCCGCCGTCGAGGGTGTGATTGGACGCGGTCGAGCAGCCGTCGTAGCCGGTGTCCGCGAGCGTGCGGGCGATCTGCGGCGGCGCGGCGAAGATCGGATAGCCGGTGAACGGCCCCTCGGGCGGGGCGTATGGGGTCTCCATGTGACACAGCGCCAGATCGGCCTGCTGCACCAGCGGCACCACGTCCGCGAAGATCTTGTGGAAGTCGTTCCCGGAGCCGCCCGCGTCCCGCTCGGACTGGGCGATGATCGTCGGGTAGGCGAGCACGTCGCCCGTGGTGGTCAGGGTGAGGGTCATCGGCTGCCTACCCTGAGCCGCGGGCGTGGGCGCGGGCGCGGTGGGCGCCGAGGCGGCCGAGTCCTTGCGGGCGTGGTTCCCGGTCCGGCCGGAGTCCCAGACCAGGGTGATCAGCCCTGCCAGCAGACCGAGTGCCACCAGCGCGATCGCGGCGCCGTATCTCTTGCGTGACGTATCCATGGCCGCGTATTCCCCCCACGCGAGCGCCGCAGCGAAAGAGCCGCCGATTGGCGGAACTCTGCCGGCCCGCTCGTGACCGGCCAACCCTGATCCGCCCGGCCGTAAGCGGGATGTCGAGGGCTCGCGGCGCACGTCGGATCACTCGCCCGCCCGGGTCCCGAGGCGGGCCGGGGCAACCCGAATCGGCGGCGCATGGCACGGGGGGAGCCATGCGCCGCCTCGCGAGGCGCGCGCGGCCGAATCCCGGGTGGGGACAGGATCGGGGCCTGTCCCGGGGATCTCGGCTTGGTCCGCGCCGCCCGGCATGGGCCCTAGCCGCAGGCCTCCAGGTACTTGTGCAGGACCAGCTTCGCGACCGAGGTGTGCGCACCGATCGGCTCGGCCGCCGTACACCCGGCCTGGGCCGCGACCTCGGCGATCCGACCGGCTTCGACATCGGGACCGAGCACGTGCGGCGCGAGCGCTATCGAGGCCGCGCCCATCTCGCGCAGCCGCTCGGCGGCGACCGACACCGTCTTCGGGTCGCCCAGGTCGGCGGTCATCACCGGCAACGCGAGTCGGGCCGCGAGCAGCACACCGGTCACCTCCGCCGCGGCGACCGCCTCCGGGCCACCGTCGGTGACCAGCACGATCCCCTCGGCGGCGGTGGCGACGCTGAACAAACGGGCCCGGTCGGCCCGGGCCAGGCCGGCTTCGGACAACCGCTCGTGCAGCACCTCGGCCAGCAGCGGGTGCGGACCGAGCACGCCGCAGCGCAGGAACTCGCCTTCCGCGGTGGCGAGAACGGCCTCGGTCCGGGCCGCGGCCTCGGCGTCGGGACCGAGCAGGAGCGGGACGACGACCGCCGACGGCGCGCCGCGCAGGACGGCGGCGAGGTCGGTGCCGCCCTCCTCTATCACCACCGGCCGGATGTCGAGTCCGGGCAGATCCGCGCCGGCCAACAACGCGACCTCGCTCACCAGGGCGAGCAGGTCGGCGTTCGCGGGGCCGGGCACGGCGAGAATCAACGGTTTGGCGGCCTCCGGGAGTTCGTGGGAATCGGGCCGACGGTGCCGTCCGCCCTGACGGGGTTGCGGCACCCGGGTGGGCAGACCTGGAGTGCGGGCGGGCAGCGGGGACGCTGCGTCCGAGGAGGAGCTCATGGGATCGAATTTTATGGAATCCGGCCAAAGCCTTCACAGCAGGACGACAAGAGCAACAGGACTGTTACGGCCATGATCACCGCCGGCGCTGCCGGTGGCCCGGATTTCACGGCTCCGGCGGCGGCCGACCCACCGTCGACCGGGTGCCCGCCCCGCTCAGATTCGGGTGGCCAACTGTGGATAGTCCACCACCAATCCCTCCCGATCCACGAGCAGATCGCTGCGGAAATCACCGGACTCGTAGCGCACCCGAGCCCCGTCGGGTTCCACGCCCAGGTGCGTGTACGTCTGCCAGGACGGTGCCACCACCAACTCCGGCACGGCCACGAAGGCCATCAGGAAGCGGTGCCGGCCGGCCTCCTCGTGCAGCCCGTGACGCAGGATCGGCATCGTGTTGGTGAGCGGACACAGGCCCAGGTCGCAGTCGAGCGCGTCGGCCAGGTCCGGCCGGGGCACGCCGTCCACCGTCCAGCCGTCCGCCGTGCGCCGCAGGTCCAGCCGTCTGGTCTCACCCGCACCCTGCGCGACCACCCGCAATCGGGTGGTCACGTAGTCCTGCCCCGTCTCCAGCTCGTAGGTGAGCCGATACGACCGCGGCGTCGTGCCCAGGGCCTCGCCCCGCGCGGAGAGCCACGACTCCCCCAACTCGACCCACGAGGTCTCCTGCCCGCCGCTCTCGGTCACCTGCCACGTCAGTACGCGCTCATCCGTCACGTGTGCATCGGTACCCCGATTCGGCCATCCGCACCAACGCTTTTCCGACCCCGGCACGGGCCCCGTTCAGCCGGCCGCGGCAGCCGCGGTGGCGAACAACTCGGGCAGTGTCCCGGCGAACGAAGGGGCCATCCGCGCGGCGATCACCCGGGCTTCCAGGCCCTCACCCAGGTATTCGCGGATGTACTCGGCCATCCGCGCGCGCTGCGCGGCGGCCGACTCCGGTTCCGGCGCGTAGCGCTGGATCCGGTCGTACAGCTCCAGCGCCCGCTCGGCGGGCGTGGCGGCGATGAACACCCGCTCGGCCAGATCCGGAATCTTCGTCAGCTCGACACGCAGCCGACGCACCTCCTTCGTGTAGCTGTCGTCGTGCGGGTACACCCGACGCCATCCGCCGCCGACCGGCCACCGCTCGCGCAGCGCCTCGCCGTCGTCGGCGGCCTCGGCGATCGGGGCCGGACAATCCGGAAGCGCGGTCAGGTAGCGCGCGGTCGCGGCCGGCAGCGGCGCCTGGGCGTGCGCGGCCTCCAGGGCCGACCAGGCGGCCCGCGGATCCCAGGGTGCGCCGATCAGGAAGCCCTGCGGCACCCGCGGGGGGTCCGACCGGGGCGACCGCCGGGCGAGGCCGCGCTCGTACTCGGCCCGCAGCCGCGCGCGGCCCTCCTCGCCGGCCTCGAACATCGCGCGCAGCTTCGCCGCCGGCCCCTCCCGCAGCGGCAGGTCCTCGACCAGGCTCGCCGCCCCCGCGACACCGTGCCGATCCCACAGGGCGAGCAACGCGCCGAGCAGGACCGCACGATGCACGGGCACCACGAACGGCTCGTGCTGCCGCCTGTTCCCGAAGGTGTCGCGGAACAGCGGGCGCAATGCCTGCGTCCCGCCCTCCTCCCACGTCCGGATACACGTGGACACGCTCACGTTCGCCTGCCGCACCCGCAGCAGCGCGGCCCGCACGAGCGTCGGATCGCCGGACCACACCCCGGGGCGCCGGTAGCGGATGTTGTCCGACCGGAGCGCCCGCGTCCTCGTGTCCGGGTCGAGCGGGACGGTGCCGGCGGCGGCCATGATCCGGTTCCGCTCGCGGTCGCCCGCCCTGGGGTTGTTGTAGACGGCCGCGTTCACCTCCGGGACGCCCAGATCGATCAGCGCGTCGTGCGCCTCGGCGCGCACCGATCCGGCGGCGGCCAGCGCGAGCCGCTGCTTCGGCGTCGCGCGACGCACCACCTCGGCGACGATCGGCCCCGGCAGCAGGGCGCCGAAGTGCACGAGGTCGAGCACCGTACGCGGGCGCAGGTGCGGCACGAGCGCGGTCAGCAGCTCGGGGCGGGCCGACAACAGCAGTTGCCGCCATTCGGTGGCCACCGTGCGCGGCGGGGTCGGGATCACCTCGGTGCCGCCCGTACCGACGCCGGCCGCCTCGACGAGTTCGGCCACGGTGCCCTGGCAGTCGGGCAGCAGTGCCAACAGCCGTGACCACGCGCGCGGGTCGGCCCCCAGGTGCCGCTCCAGAAGCGCGGTCACCTCGGTGGTCGGCCGCAGGTAGGAGAAGGCGTCGTGCGCGGCGCAGTGCCGGAGAAAGCGCAGTGCCGCGACGGCGGGTCGCGCCTCGGCGAGAACCTCGGTGGTCACCCGGATGTTCGGGTTGCGCGCCGCGGCCCGGATCAGGTCGGCACCGGTGCCGTACCGGATCACCGAGGTGATCAACGCGGCCGGGAGTCCGCGCGCCTCGCCCAGGTGCGGGGCGTAGGTCCCGCGGACTCGGGCGAACACCTCGCCGTCGGCGTTGTCCAGCGCGGCGAGCAGCGCGAAGGCGGAGGCATAGTGCATGTCGGATGCCCTCTCGGGAGTCGTGGCCCACTCGGGGACGAAGGGTGGTGGCACACACGGGAACGAGCGATGGGGTCCGCCGGGGGACCGACGGTGGTGGCCTGCCCGGGGGGACGACGGTAGTGGTCCGCCGGGGGGCGAGCGGTACGAGGACGGATGTACGGGTCAGCCGCGGGCGGCACCGGCCGCGGTGGTGACCAGTTCGGCCAGACTTCCCTCGAAGTGCGGGAGCAGGCGCAGGGCGACCGCCGCGAAGGCCGCACGGTCCGCCGGTTCCACCTGACTGTCGATCAGTTCGCGGAATCCGTCCCGAAGTTCGCAGGCCGTTCGGGTGTCGGGAAGGATCGTCTCGCGCAGCCCGAGCAGTTCCGCGGCCAGGGTGGCCCGTCGACCGGTCAGGACCTCGGCGATCGGCAGTCGGCCGGCGGCGAGGTCGCTCGCGATCCGGAACTCGGCCTCGCCGCGCCGCCGTGACCTCGGGTCCCACCACTGGACGGGGGCCGGCCAGGGCCCGCACCGGCTCATCTGTGCCGAGGGCGGGCCGAATTCGATCTCGCGGCGCAACTCGTCGGGACAGCCGTCCTGTTCGGCCAACAACGCCAACGCCCGAGGCGGGAACGCGCTGCGGCGGTGCGCTCGGCCGATCCGCGCCCAATCGGGGGTACTCGTCTCCAGCATCGGCCACTCGAAGGCGGGCACATACCGGCGCAGGCGCCGGACCAGCGGTGGGTCGCCGATCGACCTGGCGATCCACGCGCGCAGTTCGGTGTCCGCGGCGGGCGAGGTCAGCAGGTCCCGACAACGGTCGGCCAACCGGGGTTCCGGCTCCATTTCGTCCAGCAAGTGCAGCGCGGCGCGGGCTCCGGCGCATTCGTACAGCCGCAGCAGGGCGATCAGCAACAGCGAGCGATAGCGCGGCCTCCGGAACACCCGCGGTCGGGTGCCGTCCCCGCGCGGCGGGAGGGTCCGCAGGTGCGCGCGCAGCCCCTCGATGCCCTTGTCCTGCCAGATGGTCAGGCACTCGGGCAGGGTGATCGCCATCGCTTCGCGGTTGAGCAGCGCGGCGCGCACCAGTAGCGGATCGCCCGACCACAGCGCGGGCAGACGGATCGTGCTCGCCCAGTCGTTGCACACCCGTTCCACCAGAGTCGGGTGCAGCGGCGTCGAGGACGCCATGATCCGGGCCCGGATCGCCTGCCCGGTACGCGGGTTGAGGTAGAGGGCCGCGTTCGTCGCCGGGTCCGCCAGGGCGAGCAGCGCGCCGGCCACCTCGGGCCGGGTCCGCCGGGCGCGGGCCAGCGCCAGGCACTGCGCGGGGGTGGCCCGGGCGATCACGTCGGCGAGCACGGCGTCCGGCACCCGGGCCCCGAACCGAAGCAGGTCGCGCACGATGTACGGAGGCAGCGCGGGCAGGAGCTCGGCCAGGCATGCCGGCGGCGCGAGCAGCAGCAGGTGGCGGAACTCCACCCGCAGTTCGACCGGTACGCGCAGGCCGGGCGCCTCCTCGCCCGCGCCCGCCGCCTCGATCGCCGCGCTCAACGGCCCCGCGAAGGTGGGCAGCGACGCGAGCAGTCGGCCCCACGCGGGTGCCGAACCGCCCAAGTGCCGCGCCATCGATTCGCGGATCCCGCGGGTGGCCTCGGTGTAGGCGCGCGGATTCCCGGGCGCGAGCGAGCGCAGCGCGCGCAGGGTCGGCAGCGCGGGGCCGGTGTACAACTCGGGCAGCGCGCCGCGCGGAAGGCCCAGGTTGCCGGCGATCGCGAACAGCGCGGCGTCGTCGCCCGCCCGCAGTGCGCCGAGCACCACCGAGGGCGGCAGCACCTCGGTGTCGCGAAGCGCCGCCGGCATCTCGTCCCGGATCCGTGCGAAGATCATTCCGTCGGCATCGTTCAATTCGGCCAGCAGCGCGATGATGGCGGTCTTCGACACTCGTGCACCCTCCGTGGCGTCCTCACCTGGACGCTACGGGGTCCGGCCGACAACCACTCGGCCGAGGTGCACCCACGCGCCCGGCGCGCGCGGGTGCACGCCGCCCGGCCCCGGTCACCCGCCGTCGCCGACCGGCCCCGGCCTGCGGGCAGTCGCGCAGGCGCACCGGCGGATGTCGAAGTCGGGGATTGCCGTGGACACATGGCGCGTCGAGCACCCGCCGGTGATCTCCATCGCACCGAAGAACCGGTCCTCGACCGGCGCCGCGCCCGGGGATCGGGTGAGGGCGCGCCGGGCGGGTGAACGACCCCGGTGGCCGACCCGCGAGTCGGATCTGACGCATGGTCAATTCGACGACTCCGTGGTTCCATCGCGCTGTCGATCACCACCTTCGGAGGTCTCGTGGCGGAACGTGTTGCCCTCGTCGTGGGTGCGGCCGATCTCGGCGAGGCGGTCGCGCACCGGCTCGCCGCGGACGGTTGCGAACCGATCCTGTGCGATCCGGGCGATCCCGGCCCGGCCGCCGCCCGCATCGCGGCGGCGCGCGGCGGGGTGGAGCCGGCGACCGTACGCGCCGCGCTAAAGGACCCGGACGAGTTCCGGACCGTCGTCGCGGCGGGCCTGCGCGCGGCCGGACACGACGCGGTGGACGTGCTCGTGTACACGCTGCTGTCGGCCGACGCCTTGTCGCCCCGGCCGCTGGCCACGCTCACCGAGGCCGAGTGGCACCGGCTCGCGGAGGACCCGGTCCGGCACGGCCTGACGGTGCTTCAGGTGGCCCGCGAACTGCTTGCCCCGCGCCGGGGCCGGTTCGTCCTGGTCGTGCCCGCCATCGCCCTGGAGGGCGCCGCCGATCTGGTGCCGGCGGCCACCGCCGCCGAGACGCTGCGCGCGCTGGCCAAGTCGGCGGCCCGGCGCTGGGCGGTCGACGGGATCACCGTCAACATCGTCACCCCGGACGTGTTCGCCTACGGCGCGGAGCACTTGCGCGGCACCGACGTGGACCGGGGCGAGGCGGTACTGCCCGGCCCGAGCACCGCGCGGGACGTCGCGGACGCGGTGTCGTTGCTGCTCACCCCGGCGGCGGCGCGGCTGACCGGGACCACCCTGATCGTCGACGGAGGAGCGCTGATGACGCCGTGACCGAACACGTGGCGTTGGTGACGGGTGCGGCGGCCGGCCTGGGCAAGGGGATCGCGCTGGCCCTGGCTGCGGCCGGTTCCACCGTCGTGGTGACCGCGCGCAGACTGGCTTCCGCCGCCGAGGTGGTCGAGGAGATCACCGCGCGCGGCGGCAGCGGGTGGGCGACCGAGTGCGACGTGACGTCGGCGGAATCGGTACGTGCCGCGGTCGAGGCGAGCGCGGCCCGGTTCGGCGGGCTGCACGCGGTGGTGCACAACGCGACCTCGCGCCGCTCCAGCGAGCCGGTGGACTTCGAGCGGGCGCGTCCGGAACTGTGGCGCGAGCACGCCGACGTCTCGCTCACCGGTTCGTTCACGGTGGCCCACGCGGCCTACCCGCGGCTGTGCGAGACGCGGGGCGCGTTGTTGTTGCTCACCTCGCCCGCCGGCATGCGCGGCAGCGCCAATCTGTCCTTCTACGCGGGCGTCAAGGGCGCACAACGCGGCTTCGTCAAGGCGCTGGCCCGCGAATGGGGTCCGAGCGGCGTCCGGGTCAACGGCCTCGCGCCGCTGGCCGTGACGCCCGCGCTCGCGTCCGCGTTCGAGGCGGACCCGACCATGGAGTCACGGATAGCGGACAAGGTCCCGATGCGCCGAGTCGGCGATCCGGAAACCGACATCGGCGCCCCCGCGGTCTTCCTGTGCGGCCCGGGCTCGCGCTACATCACGGGGCAGACGCTGATCGTCAACGGAGGTCGGGATACTTTTCTGTAGGGCGACTTCGTCGCCGGCTCGCGAGGCACCGCTTTATTGGGCGACTTCGTCGCCGGCTCGCGAGGCACCGCTTTTTCGCTCCCCCGCTTCGCTCCTCCGCGAAAAAGTGGCGCCTCGCTCGTGACTTCGTGTCCCTGCGCTTCGCTCCGGGGCACGAAGTCAATGCTTGCGGCTCCGCCGCTCTCCGCGCTTCGCGCGTCGATCACGAGGTCTCGCCCCCGTCGTGGGCGCTGACGCGCCAAGCCGCAGCCGGCTTCGGCGACCCGGGGAAAGCCCGACGCGTCACCGGAGCCAACCGGCCACGCGCGGAAGCCCAATCCGTCTCCGCAGCCGCCGCAAGCGACCGCGGGCGGCCACGTCGGGGGACGCGGGGTCGGAGCAGGCTCCCTCGCTGCCTGTGAAACCCCAACCTCCGCACCGGAGGCAACGGGTGGAGCGACCCAAGGCAACCCAGGACACGAGTGCGGCATATCGATCGAAACCGGACCGTACGTAGCACGGCGATGCCTATCCCCACAAGGGAGAACACCGTGTGGTAACCGGCCGATCACACGTCTAGCCTGTCCGGATCGCCGAGCGGAACGAGGGGGCGCCCGTTCCATGTCCAGCACCGCGCCGCACCGAAAGCATCGCCCGAAACCACGTCTGCCCTCGACCACGCCGGGCCGCCTCGTGGCGCTGGCGCTGCTCGTGGTCCTCGCCCTGGTCCCCGTGTTAACGCTGTCCGTGCTGATCGCGAACCGCTCCGAGGCGACCACCGCGGACCTCAAGGACCGGCGCATCCCGGGCGCACTGGCCCTGGACCAGGCCGCGTCCGCGCTGACCGAGGCCGACCGGGCGACCGCGACAAGCCTGGTATCGGGCGCGTTCTCGTTGACCGGACCGGGACAGGACTACCAGGACGCGGTCAAGCGGGCGAACCAATTCCTCACCCTGGCCACGGATTTGCACCGGAGCGATACGACCGCGCGGTCGCGGCTGACCGGCGTCAACGCGCTCATGGTCGAGTACACGATCATGGTCGGCCTGGCCCAGACCGGCGGCGACGGGCCGCTGTCCCTGGCCAACGTGTTCTACGCGTCCGACCTGCGGCGCTCGATCGTGACCAGTCTGTACGAGCAGCGCCAGGCGGACCTGGCGGACATCCGCGCGGCCCGCTCGACCTGGTGGGTGGGCGCGTACGTGGCGGTCCCGTTCGGCGCGACCGCGTTCGTGGCGCTGCTGCTGGTCCTGGTCGCACACGCCTATGTGCGGCGCCGCTTCCGGCGCCGGACCAGCCCGCTGCTGCTGCTCGGCGCGGCGGCGTTGGCCGCCCTGATCGCCTGGACCGTGCTGCACGCCCAGACCACGCACGACCGGCTCGCCGAGGGTGCCGGACGCGGGGTCACCGAGCAGTCCGCGCTGTGGCAGGCCCGTACCGCCGTGCACGAGGTGGTCGGCTCCGCGGCGCTGGAGATCGCCTCCGGCGGCGTTCCGCGCGCGACCGACGTGAAGGCGGGCCTGACGTTTCGGGATCTGGCCGACCCGCTGCCGTCGGCGGCCGAGATCGACGGCCTCAAGGCCGGCGCGGATCCCAGGTTCGGCGGTCTGATCGCCACCGCCCTGGCCGAGGACCGCTCGCCGACGCTGCGCGGGGCGGGCGCTCGGGCGCTGACCGCGCTCACCGCGCTGCGCGACGCCGCGGAACGGGCCCGGGCACAGGCACCGCCCGGTGGCACCCGGGACGGCGGGCCCGGGACCACATTGCTGACGGGCCGGGCGTCGGACCGGGTGTCCGGCGCGGCCGACGACGCCGACACGGCGTTGACCGACGCGCTGATCATCGGCCGTGCGGCGGCCGATGAGGCGTTGGCGGAGGCCGCCGACGACGGCGGGCTCGCCCTGGGCGGCCCGGTGGTGTGCGCGGCCGTGCTCGTCCTGACCCTCGCGGGCCTGTCGGTCCGTCGTTTCGAGTACGGGAGGCTGCGGTGACCCGAACCGGCGGGTCCAGGTCGGTGTTCGGCGCCCTGCTGCTGCTCGGCGCCGTGCTGGCACCGGTGGCGTGCGCGGCCGACGATCAGCCCCGAGTGGTGCACGTGCTGGGCACCTGGGAGGGCACGGAACAACAGGCGTTCGAGGACGTGGTGGCGCCTTTCGAGCGGAAAACCGGCATCGACGTGCGCTTCGAGGGCACCCGCGATGTCGCGGCGGTGCTGGCCGGTCGGGTCGACGAGGGCGATCCGCCGGAGATCGCGGTGCTCAGTTCGCCGGGCGATCTCCTGCACTACGACAAGATGAACAAGCTGGCGCCGCTGGACGGGATCCGGCCGGGCTACGCGCCCGAGTGGTTGGCCCCGGGCCGGGTCAACGGTCGGCAGTTGGCGGTCGTACTCAAGGCCGCGCTCAAGAGCACGATCTGGTTCAATCCCGGCAAACTCTCCCGCGCGGGCGAGCCGGTGCCCACCTCGTGGGCACAACTCCAGGCCACCACGGCGCAGTTGCGCGCCGCCGGGATGACCCCGTGGTGCATGGGGCTGGCCTCCAGCACCACCTCGGGTTGGGCCGGCACCGACTGGATCGAGGATCTCGTGTTGGCCCGCTCGGGCCCGGACATCTACGACGCCTGGGCGCGCGGCCAACTCTCCTGGCAGGCACCGGAGATCCGGGCCGCCTGGCAGAGTTGGGGCGAGTTGCTGAACACTCCGGGCAGCGTTCTGGGCGGGCCGATCAACGCCCTGTTGACCGGCTTCGACAAGTCGGCCGAACTGCTCGACGCGCGCGGTGGTTGTGTGTTCGACCACCAGGCCTCGTTCGTGTCCGGCGGCTACGCGGCGCGGACGCCGCCGGGGGCCCCGCGAGACTACGAGGTGTTCGCCTTCCCCGGCTTCGACACGCCCTCCCCGCGCGAGGTGGCGGGCGACGTCGCGGCGATGTTCCACGCGACCCCGGCCGCGCGGGAATTGCTGAACTACCTCACCGGCACGCAAGCACAGGAGCTCTGGGTCCAGTCCGGCACCGCGCTGTCCCCGGACGCCAAGGTGTCGCCGAACGCCTACCGCGACGACGTGACCAGACGACTGGGCACCACGCTGGCCGGCGCGCCCTCGATCCGCTTCGACGCGTCCGACCTGATGCCGACCACGATGCGCAGCGCGTTCCAACGGGCCGTGTTGGCCTACGTGTCCACGCCCGCGGACCTCGGCCGGATTCTGGACGACCTCGATCGGGTGCGGGCCACCGCGTACTGACCGGCGGAACCGGCCGTCCCGGCGCGGGTGTCGGCCGGGCCGTCGATCGGTGGTGGGGTGGTCGGCTCGAGGCGGTGTGTACACGCCCCGGCACTGCCGGGAAGGGACGACGCGGGCCCGCCCCGGCCGGGCCCGCCTCGTCTCAAGGTGTTCGCCACGCTCCCTGGCGAACACCTGCAATCTTGGCCCCTCAACCGGCTACTCATGCGTATCCGGGGTGAAGTTCTTGATAATTTTACCTTTCCCCGCACAACCATTGAGGTATTTGTCCCGATTTTCGGGGTTCGTTCCAGGCGGAACCTCACTCCTTCAGCGTGTCCTGGGCAATGTCTGCCAAACCGGTTACCAGGGACACGATCCGCGCCCGACGCACACCGGACGGATTCGTCCCGCGACGCAGCGCACCCGCGCAGACGATCGCCAGCTTGATCGCCGCGAAGGCTTCCCAGAACGGGATATGACGGCTGTTCAGCTCGATTCCGGCGAATCGTCGGGCGGTCTCGGCGTACTCGGCGACCAGTTCGCCGGCCGAGGGCAACCCGGGATTGGCGTCCGGCAGATGCCCCCCGCGTTCGGCGAACAACAACCGGCCGGCCGGACCCCAGTACGCGCGCAGTTGACCGAGATCCGCCGCCGGCGGCCCGAGCGCGGCCATTTCCCAGTCGAGCACCGCCAGCACCCGATCCGGGCGGTCCCGTTCGTACATCACGTTCGCCAGGTTGTAGTCGCCGTGCACGATCCGCTCCCCGCCCGCATCGGGCAACCGCTCGGACAGCACGCTCAGTACCCGGTCGACCACCGGCACCGGATCCGCGCCGGAGGCCGCCCACTGCCGCCGCCAGCGCCGCAACTGGCGTACCGGATACGGCTCGGGCCGCGCGTACGGGGCCAGTCCCACCGCGAGCGGATCCACCGCGTGCAGCGCGGCCAGGGTGCGCGCCAGCGCGCGGCCCGCCGCCGCGGCGATGTCCGGGGGCAGATCGCGCACGGTCTCCGCCCGCGCGTGCACGACCCCGTCCAGCCGGCCCATCAGGTAGAACGGCACCCCGATCACCGACGGGTCCGCACACGACGCCACCATCGGCGCGACCGGCACCGCGCTGCCCGCCAGCGCGCTCTGGAACCGGTACTCGCGGTCCATGTCGTGCGCGGTGGGCAACCCGCCCCGCACGGGCGGCGTACGCAGCACCAGGTCCGCGTCGCCGCCCCGGACCCGGTAGGTCGGATTGGACGACCCGCCCGCCAGCGGCTCGATCCGCACCTCGACCCCGGGGGCGAGCACACCGCACGCCACCGACCACGCGGTCAGCGCCCGCACGTCCGGCGTCCCGGGCACCCCGGCGCCCACCGCCGTCACGGCAGGTCCAGCCAGGTCGCGTAGCGCTCCTCCGCGGCGGCGCGGCGGGTCGGGATGTGCTCGCTCGGCCAGCCCTCCACCGCGGTGTGGCCGCGCAGTGCGAGCTTGGCGACCTGCGCGACGTGCACCTCGTCCGCGCCGTCGGACAACCGGAAGTTGCGCGCGACGCGGTACATCTCCTCCAACGGCAGGTCGGTCGAGTAGCCCAGCGCGCCGTGCACCTGGATCGCCCGGTCCAGCACGTCGTGCAGCACCTTCGCGCCCCAGTACTTGACCTCGGAGACCGCCTGCCGGGCCGCCTTGGGGCCCTGGTGGTCCCACGTCCACGCGGCCTTGAGGGTCATCAGCCGCAATGCCTCGATCCCGATCGTGGACTCGGTCACCATCTGCTGCACGAGTTGATGCTCGGCCAGCAGTCGACCGTGCGAACGGCGCGACAGGGCCCGCTCGCAGAGCATGTCGAAGGCTCGGCGGCACTGACCGATCCAGCGCATCGTGTGGTGGATGCGGCCGGCGTTGAGCCGCTTCTGCGCCAGCGTGAACGCGTCGCCGGGAGCACCGATCAGGTGCGCGTGCGGCACCCGGCAGCCCTCGAACCGAATCTCCGCGTGACCGCCCAGGTGTGCGGTCTCGGCCCCGTCGTAGGGGTGGTGCATGGTGTGCACGTCGCGCACGATCCGCATCCCGGGCGTGTCCCGTTCGACCACGAACATCGACGCCCGGCGGTGCGGTTCGGCCTCGGGGTCGGTGACCGCGAAGACCAGCACGAAGTCCGCGCGGCGCGCGTTGGAGGCGAACCACTTGTGCCCGTCCAGCACCCACTCGTCCCCGTCCCGCACCGCCCGGGTGCGGATCCCGGTCGGATCGGACCCGGCCGTGTGCGGCTCGGTCAGCGAGAACGAACTGGTCAGCCGGCCCGCCAGGAGCGGCCACAACCAGCGCTCCTTCTGCGCGTCGGTCGCGCCCACCGCGAGCAGTTCACCGTTGCCCGAGTCCGGCGCCTGGTTGCCGAAGATCGCCGGGGCGGACGGCGTACGACCGAGGATCTCGTGCATCAGGGCCAGCCGGACCTGGCCGAAACCGCCGCCGCCGAGCGCCGGGTCCAGGTGCGCGGCCCACAGGCCGCGGTCCTTGACCGCCTGCTTGAGCGGGTCGGTGACCGCCCGCCAGTTCTCCGCGCTCATCCGGGCCCGGACCAGGTCGAGCGGTTCGATCTCCTCGACCACCAGCCGGCGGATCCAGTCGAGCTCGGCCGCGACGTCGGGGTCGGTGCTGAAGTCCCATGCCATGATCGGACGTTAACCCGGTTAATTAACAGGGTCAATCATCTTCTCGGGCGAGGTGGGCGCGGCGTCCTCACTCCTCGTCGAGCGGCCCGCGCAGGTCCGCGACCAACCGCTGCATGCGATCGGCCAGATCGTTGAGTTCCTCGGCCGTCCAGCCGGACAGCTGCCGGGCCAGCATCGTGTCGTTGGCGGCGACGAACATCCGGTACGCCTCCCGCCCGCGCTCGGTGGCCTCCAGCAGCGCGACCCGACCGTCGTCGGGGTCGGTGACCCGGACCGTGTAGGCGCCCTCCTCCAGGATCCGGATCTGCCGGCTCAGCGCGGCCGGTTGGATGTCGGCGCGCTCGGCCAACTCGGTCGGCCGGATCGGCCCGAAGTCGATGATGCGATGCAGCACACCGATCGCGACCAGGCTCAACGGCACGCCGGAGCGCTCCACGTGCAACGCGTCCAGTCGGCGGCTGCTCATCAGTCTGCGGATCGAGCTGATCGCCTCGTTGATCCTGCGTCGGCTCTCCACGTCGGTCATGGGCGCCAGCGTACGGCCGCGCCGCCGGTGACGAACACGCGCCCGAGAAGCCGGTCGAACCGGGCCGCGGGCCACACGTTCGAGCCAATCGACGCCGCACCCCTGTCCGGACCGGGCCTTCGTCCCCAAGACTGATCATCGTGCATGCCGAGGTGGTCGTCGACGACCCGCGAAACGATTCCGGGGCGCGCGCGTTCGCGCTCACCTCGCCCGAGGCCGCCGTGGTCGTGGCCGCCGCGCTGACCGAGCCGGTGGGCGGGTGCGGGCACGGCATGGACTGGTTCCTGCGCCGGCTGGGCGTACATCTGCTGGCCCGGTTGACCGACCGCCCGGACCGGGGCATCGCGGACTGTCTGGCCGACACCATCGCCGAGACCGCCGCACTGCACGGGGCCCGCTGCGACCTCGCGCACGACGCCACCCCGGCCGCCTCGGTGGTCGCCTGTCGGGTGCTCGGGCACGACCTGCAATACCTGATCCTGGGCCCCGGCGTGGTCGAACTGCGCCACGCCGGCGGCCCGCCCAGCCGGATGACCGGCCCCGACGGCCCCCTCGCGGCGGCCCGGGCCCGCCCGAGCGTCGCCGCCCACGCCGGCACCGGCATCGCCCGCCTGCACACCCTCACCGGCGCCGCGCTGACCGCCGACGCCACCGCTCGACCGGGCGCCCGGATCACCCTCACCTTCCGACCCGGCAGCGCGTACCGCCCGGCCTAGCAGGAGGGGCTCGAGGCGCGTGCCCCCGAGCCCCACCACCGCCGAACCGCGCCGCTATCCCGCCGCGGGCAGCTTGTACTCGTGCACGGCCGGCACCTCGAACGCTTCCTTGGCCACCACCAGGTTGCCCGGCGCGGCCTTGCTCGGCTTGAGGATGTACGACTTGTAGCTCGCCGGCTTGGCCGGGTCGGAGAAGTCCTGCGCCACTCCGAGCCCGGTGTCCATCTGCTTCTGCTTGCGGTGCGCGGCGATGATCCCGGCGTGCGAGAGGTCCTTGTCGGCACACGCCGCCTTGAGGTCCTCACCGAAGATCTTCATCGCGTTGTATCCGGAGATCACGCCCTGATCGAGCGTCCCGTCCGGGTACTTGGCCTTGTAGTCCGCGGCCAGCTTCTTCACCGCCGGTGTGTCGGCCCCGATCGCCGGCGCCGCGCTGACCACGTACAGGAGTTGCTCCAGCGCGCCCGCCGCGGCGCTGGCCATCACCTGGGGGTGGAAGCCCGGCGCGCTGGTGAGCACCGGCACCCGCAAACCGGCCACCGCGCCGAAGCCGACCAGGGTCGCGGTCTGGGTCGGCCCGGCGCTGATCAGGATCGCCTTCACCCCGGCGCCGCGCAACGCGGCGATCTGCGCGGTGAGATCGGTGTCGGTCGCCTTGATCTTCTGCTCGACGATCTGCACCCCGGTCTTGCCGGCCGCGAACTTCGCGCCCGCCAACGCGTTCTCGCCGTACTCGCCCTCGAAGTAGACGTGCCCGACCTTGTCCCCGGACTTGAGCTGGGCGGCCTGGCCCAGGAAGTCCATCGCGTTGATCATGTCGACGTCGTACGTTGTCCCGACGATCTGGATCTCGCGCCGATTCAGCAGCGTCGCGGCCCACGCCTGCGGGAAGGTGAGGATCTGATCCTGTTTCAGACTGTCCTGCAACGCGGTGACCACGGCCGAGCCGATCACCTGCGGGAAGCCCGCGACGCCGCCCTTGATCTCGGTGTAGGCGGCCACCGCCTTCTGTACGTCGTAGCTGTGGTCGCGCACCGTCACGGCCAGTTTGCGACCGCAGATCCCACCCTGCGCGTTGATCTCGTCCACGTACAACTGCTGCGCGTTGACGATGCTCTTGCCCAGCGGCGCGTACGGACCGGACAGGTCGGTCAGCGCGCCGAGCGTGATGGTGGTGTCGGTGATCCCGGGTCCGGTCTTGACACCACCGGACTGCTTGTCCTTCTTGTCGTCGTCACCCTTGGTGCTGCACGCCGTCGCGGCCAGCACGAGCGCCGCGAGCGCCGCCCCCACGCGCACGCCATTCCGGAGCCTCACTGTGTTACCCCTTCGAGCCGGTACGGATGGAGCCCTTGGTACGTCCGAGTCGTGCGGTGCGGCGGCCCGCGGGACCGCCGCCGGGCCGGCCGCGCAGCAGGCCCACCAGGCCGCCGGGCGCGAACAGCAGGACGAGCACGATCGCCGCGCCGTACAGGTAGCGCGCGGCCTCCCCGGGTCCCACCCCGGAGTCCGGGCTGCCCGGCGCCACCACCAGCGGCAGCGTGTCGGCGTACTTGCTCAGCACCTGCGGCAGCATGGTCACGAACACCGCGCCCACCACGGCGCCGCTGACCGAGCCGAGACCGCCGATCACGATCATCGCGAGATAGTCGATGGACAGCGCGAGCCCGAAGTAGTCCGGCACCACGCGGTTGAAGATCATCGCGATCAGCGCGCCGGCCAGACCCGCGTACATCGACGACACCACGAACGCCGCCGAGCGGTAGCGGGCCACCGGAACTCCCATGACGGAGGCGGCGATCTCGCTGTCGCGCACCGCGCCCAGCGCCCGGCCCGGACGTCCGCGCAGCAGATTGTGCGCGGTCCACGCGGCGACCAGGACCAGCACCAACGCGAAGTACCAGAGCCGCTCGAGCTGTCCGAACGGGATGCCGAGCACCTCCAGGCCGTCCGGGTCGCCGTCGGTGAGCGTGAAACCGCCGAACTCCATCGGGGTGACCGAGCGTCCGTTGAACCCGCCGGTCACCGACTTCGCGTTGAGCATGACGTGGTGTCCGATGAACACCAGGGCCAGCGTGGCCACGCCGAGGTACATCCCGCGCAGCCGGCCGGAGATCGGGCTGAACAGGCCGCCCACGATGCCCGTCAGCAGGACCGCGAGCACGAGTGCGACCAGCGGCGGCAGCCCCACCCCGCTGAGCTGTTGGATGCCGACCTTGCCCGAGTCGCCCGCGAACCACACGTAGCCGTACGCGCCGCAGGCGAGGAAGAACGCGTGCCCGAGCGAGAGTTGGCCGGTGGTGCCGGACAGCAGGTTCAGGCCGATCGCGCCGATCGCGGCGGCCATCGCGAACAGGCCGGTCTGCAACCAGAACGCGGTCACGTAGAACGGCAGCACCAGCAGGACCAGCACCACCGCAGCCAGGACACCGGGGCGGGCCAGCCGGCGCAGTCCCGAGGCGGCTGTCGAGGTGTGCCGGGTCGGCACCGACTCCGCGGGCCTGGGCACCGTCGGGGACAGGCGGTCAGACACGGGCACGCTCCTTCGAGCCGAGCAGGCCGGTCGGCCGCCAGATCAACACGAGCAGCATCACGACGTACGGGGCGACGTCGCCGAGATTGGCGCCGAGCCAGGTCATGTCGCTCTGGTAGCCGGCCATCAGCGCGGCGGTCAGGCCCACCACGAGGCTGCCCACCAAAGCGCCGGCCGCCGAGTCCATCCCGCCCAGGATCGCCGCCGGGAACGCGGCGAGCGCGATCTGGCCGGTGGAGCGATCCAGGCCGGCCGAGGGGAACGCGGCCAGGAACACCGCCGCGACCGCGGCCAGGGCGCCCGCGACGCACCACGCGATGAGTTGCACCCGGCCCAGCCGGATGCCCATCAGCGCGGCGGCCTCGCGGTCCTCGGCGGCCGCGCGCATCGACAGGCCCCACGCGGTGAACCGGAACGCGGCGAAGAACGCGCCGATCAGCACCACCGCCACCACGATGCACGCCAGTCGGGCGTCGGCGACATGCACGCCGCCCCAGTCGCGCACGCCGGCCTTCCACGGATCACCCGTGCCCAGCACGTCGGAACCGATCCGGCGGGTGAGTTCGGTGGTCAGCAGGATGTCCACGCCGATGGTGAGGATGGTCAGGGTGTGCACCTCGGTACGCCCCAGGCCGCGGATGAACAGCACCTCGACCAGTCCGGCCACCGCGGCCGTCACCAGCACCGCGACCAGCAGCGCGAGGGCGAACCCGAGGTCCTCGTGCAGCTTCGCGACGGTGAACCCGCCGAGCAGCAGCAGCGACGCGTGGGCGAAGTTGATCACCCCGGACGCCTTGAAGACGACCACGAAACCGAGTGCGATCAGGGCGTACACGGACCCGAGGGCGAAGCCGTTGAGGATGATCTCGGCGAGCTTGGTCATGTCGGGACCTCCCGGTCGGTGGGATCCGCGGCGACACCGCCGACGACCTCGTCGTCGGCCTCCTCGCCGGTCCCCAGGTAGGCGCGGATCACCGCCGGGTCGCGCTGGACGTCGGCCGGCGCGCCGCTCGCGATCCGGCGGCCGAAGTCCAGCACGGTCACCTCGTCGGCGATCCGCATCACCAGGCCCATGTCGTGCTCCACCAGCACGATCGAGATGCCGAGCGACTCACGGATCGAGGCGATCGCGTCGGCGGTCTCGGCCCGCTCCTCGGCGTTCATCCCCGCGACCGGCTCGTCCAGCAGCAGCACCTTGGGCTCCATGCACAACGCGCGGGCCATCTCGACCCGTTTGCGCATGCCGTACGGCAACAGCCCCACCGGCGCGTCGAAGACCGCGCCGAGGTGCATGAACTCGGCTATCTCGCGAGCCCGTTCGCGATGCCGCCGCTGCTCGCGGACGGCCCTGGGCAGCCGCAGCGCGGTGGCCGCGAACCCGGAGTCGGTCAACACGTGCCGGCCGAGCAGCAGGTTGTCCGCGACCGTGCCCTGGGTGAGCACGATGTTCTGGAAGGTACGGGCCAGGCCCAGCGCGGCGATCCGATGCGGCGGCAGCCTGGTCAACTCGTGCCCGCCCAGGTGCACGGTGCCGCGGTCGGCCCGATACACCCCCGAAAGCACGTTGAAACAGGTCGACTTGCCCGCACCGTTCGGGCCGATCACCGCGTGGATCGTGCCCGGCGTGACGGTGAAGCCGACCGCGTCCAGCGCGACCAGGCCGGCGAAGCGCACGGTGACCGCGCGTACGGTCAACTCGGGCACGTCGAATTCGCGCCCGTCGGCGGTCACGGTCGTGGCGGCGGTCATCCCACCCACCTCCGAAGCGGCTTGCGCGGGGTCGGACGGGCGGGCGCGGAAGCGGCGTCCGGGGCGGCCGTCTCCTCCTCGCCGAGGTACAGCCGGCGCACCTCGTCGGTACGCGCGAGGTCGGCGGACGAGCCGGCCAGCCGGACCTCGCCGACGTCGAGCACATAGGCCTTCTCGGCGAGATCCAGGGCCACCGTGACGTTCTGCTCGACGAGCAGTACCGCCACGCCCTGCGCGGCGATCTCCCGAATCACGCCCGCGATCCGACCCACCATCCGCGGCGCGAGACCCAGCGAGGGCTCGTCCAGCAGCAACAAGCGCGGCGAGGCCATCAACGCCCGCCCGATCGCCAACATCTGCTGCTCGCCACCGGACAACAGTCCGGCCCGCTGCTCGCGCCGCTCGGCGAGCACCGGGAACAGGTCGAAGACCCGCTCGCGGTTGCTCCGGATCAGTGCCGAGCCGCGGGTGCTCAGCGCCCCGGCCTGGAGGTTCTCGTCCACCGAGAGGTTGGCGAACACCCTTCGCCCCTCCGGTACCTGCACCACGCCGGCGCGCACGATCAGGGCCGGATCACGACCCGCGAGCCGTTCGCCGGCGTAGCGGATGGTGCCCGCGGCGACCGCGCCCCGATGCAGGGCCAACGTCCCGGAGACGGCCCGGAGCAATGTGCTCTTGCCGGCCCCGTTCGCCCCGAGTACCGCCACCACGCCGCTCACCGGCACATCGAGCGATACGCCGCGCAGGGCCCGCACCGACCGCCCGTAGACGACCTCGAGCCCCTCGACGAGGAGCGCTCCCGATTCCATCGCACCCCTCCCCCGCTGTTGGAGTGACCGCGATCACAGCACGGGCCACGATGGGAGTCCAGATCCCGGCCGCACAACGGGGCAACCGACCAACCCGACGGCAACGCTCTTGTGCAGCGGCACAGAACGGGGCCCGGTGCGTGGGTACGGGGTCGGTGCCACGGGTGGGTGCGCCGCTCGGCCCCCCTTCGCGGGGGCCTGGGTCGGGCCGGGGGCTCAGGTGCTCAGGCGGTGCGCGTCCAGGGCCAGGGCCAGTTCCACCAGGTCGCGCGGCAGGCCGAGTTCACGGCCCGTGAGCTGTTCCAGCCGGCGCAGCCGATTGAGCACGGTGTTGCGATGGCAGAACAGCCTGCGGCCCGCGCGGACCGCGGAGCCGCCGGAGTCGAGCCAGGCGCCGAGTGTGCCGAGCAGCAGATCGCGGTCGACCGCGTCCAGCGCGAGAATCGGCCCGAGCACGCGTGCCGCGAGGTCGTGCGCCAGGTCGGGCTGCGAGGCAACCAGCGCGGCGGGCAACCGCTCGTCCAACCGGGCGCACTCACCGTCGGCGGTACAGGTACGCAACGCGATCTCGGCGAGCCGCCGAGCCCGGCCCAACGCGGCGAGCCCGTCGACGATCGGGCTGATGCCGGCGCGGGACCCGGCCGCCGGGCCGAACGTTTCCGCAATCTCGTCCAGCCCCGCCGTGCCGAGCAGGACGACCGCGAACTCCCCCTCCGCGCGGGCCCGCCAGACCACCCGAATCCCGCTCGGCGCCACCCGCCGAGGCGTGTCGTGCACCCCGGTTCCGGGCAGCGGATGGCGCAGCGCGACCACGGCGTACCGGCCGCGCTCCGGCAGATCGAGCACGGCGGCAGCGGCGGCGAGATCGGCCGCCGGCGCCCGGCCGTCCAGGAGGGTGTCCAACAGGGCGTGCACACGCTCGTCATGACGATTCGTCAGTTCGGTCTCGACCCGCCGATACGCGTCGGCGATCGCGCTCGCGTGCCGATCGACGAAGTTCCACACATCCGTGGCCACATGCACCAACAGCCGCACCTCGTCCGGCTCCTGCTCCGCGGCGACCTCGACCAGGCTCTGCCACAACAGCACGCCACCGAGCCGATAGGCGTGCAACAGCGCGTCCAGCGGCACCCCCTGCTCGGCCCGCCGACGCGCGAGCCGCCCGGACGCCCATTGGCTGCCCTCCAACTCGCGCGGCCACACGGCGAGCGCGCCCACCCCGACCCGCAACGCCTCGTGCGCACTCTGCCAAAGCTCGTCCGGCGGCACCCCGCGGTCCAGATAGGCGGGTTCGAGCACCTGCAGCTCCGCCACGAGCCGATCCGTCAACTCCGGCAACCGCTGCGGCAACACCCGAGCGGCCCGACGCAACAATGCGGTATGAGCAGATCTGTCAGACAACTCGGTCTCCCCCTTTTGGGCGACTTCGTCGCCGGCTCGCGAGGGGCCACTTTTCTGCTCCCCCGCTTCGCTCCTCCGCAAAAAAGCGGCCCCTCGCTCGAGGCTTCGCGTCCCTCCGCTTCGCTCCGGGCCACAAAGCCCAAACCCGCGGCTCCGCCGCTCTCCGCGCTCCGCACGTCGATCACAAGGTCTCACCCACATCGTGGGCGCTGACGCGCCAATCCGCAGCGCCCTTGTCGAGCGACTTCGTCGCCGGCTCGCGAGGCACCACTTTTCTGCTCCCCCGCTTCGCTCCTCCGCAAAAAAGCGGCCCCTCACTCGGGGCTTCGCGTCCCTCCGCTTCGCTCCGGGCCACAAAGCCCAAACCCGCGGCTCCGCCGCTCTCCGCGCTCCGCACGTCGATCACAAGGTCTCACCCACATCGTGGGCGCTGACGCGCCAATCCGCAGCGCCCTCGTCGGGCGACTTCGTCGCCGGCTCGCGAGACACCACTTTTCTGCTCCCCCGCTTCGCTCCTCCGCAAAAAAGCGGCCCCTCACTCGGGGCTTCGCGTCCCTCCGCTTCGCTCCGGGCCACAAAGCCCAAACCCGCGGCTCCGCCGCTCTCCGCGCTCCGCACGTCGATCACGAATACCCACCCACATCGTGGGCGCTGACGCGCCAATCCGCAGCGCCCTCGTCAGGCGACTTCGTCGCCGGCTCGCGAGACACCACTTTTCTGCTCCCCCGCTTCGCTCCTCCGCAAAAAAGCGGCCCCTCACTCGGGGCTTCGCGTCCCTCCGCTTCGCTCCGGGCCACAAAGCCCAAACCCGCGGCTCCGCCGCTCTCCGCGCTCCGCACGTCGATCACGAATACCCACCCACATCGTGGGCGCTGACGCGCCAATCCGCAGCCGAACTCGGCGACTCAGGGAAAGCCCGCCTCGTTCTCGTGGCCGACCCACCCACCCGCGAGCAGCCCCACCCGCGCCAGAGAGGCCGACCCAGGCGCCTCAGCCCCAAAACCCCACGCCGGCCACACCAAGCGCCACACCGCCCCGAAATCCCCGACCACACCGGGGATCCACGAAGCCGGGGAGCCGGACCCCCCGCCCCCACACCGCCCCTGACGCCCCAATCCCACCCGCCCGCGACCGGCCACACCGGAGGCCGCGGGGCCGGAGCAGGTCACGCCGCCGCCCGTAAAACCCCAGCCTCCGCACCAAACGCAACGGGTGGAGCGGGTGGGTACACAACCCAAAGCAACCCGAGGCGCAACCGCAGCACCATGCGCCCAAGCCCGCAGCAGCCACACCACATGCTCAACAGGCGGACCGGGCCCACCGGTCACCAAAAACCCGCAGCCATCGAACACACGCAACGGGTGGGCGGGTGGGCACACCATCAAAGCCGAGTGCCTCGCGAGCGCAGCCAAGCGAACCCGAGCCGCATGGACCCATCAGGGCCACGCGGCCACGAGCATGGCTACCGGGGCCAAGCGAAGCGCGGGGCGCGTCGTTCCGTGAAGGCGGCCAGGCCCTCCCGGACGTCGGCCGAGCCGCGGGATTCGCGCTCCCACGTGTCGCGCCACGCGGCGAGCCGTGTCGGGTCCGTGGTGTCCGTCGCCAAAAGGTCCTTGGCGGCCCGGATCGTCAGTTGGGAGCGGGACGCGATCGTGCGGGCGAAGCCGTAGACCTTCTCGTCGGCCTCGGTCGGGTCGAAGACGTCGTCCACCAGCCCGACCCGCAGCGCATGGGCCGCGTCGATCAGTTCGGCCGAGAACAGCAGGTACTTGGCCGTCGAAACGCCCACCAGCCGGGCCAGCCGGGCCGTGGAGCCCGCGTCGTAGACGATCCCGAGCTTGGCCGGCGTCACCCCGAATCGCGCCGTCGTGTCCGCGAAGCGCAGGTCGCAGGCCCCGGCCAACTGGCATCCGCCGCCCACGCACGGGCCCTGCACATACGCGATCGTCGGCTTCGCGAACGCCGCCAACGCCTGCTCCGCGGCCGAGTTCAGCGCGTGGTAGGCGTCCGCCGCCTCGGCCGTCGCGTAGTGACCGCGCAGTTCGCGGATGTCGGCCCCCGCCGAGAACACCCCGTCGGTGCCGGTCAGCACCAGCACGCTCACCTCGGGGTCGGCCTCCAGCGCCGCCAACGTCCCCGGCAGCGCCTCCCACATCGCGGCGGTCAACGCGCCGCGGGCGTGCGGGCGATCGATGCGCAGCGTCGCCACCTCGCCCTCGACCTTGACCACGAGCCCATCGACCCCGGTATCCATCCCGCCGCCCTTTCCTCACCGCCGCACAACCGACGCACATCCGCGGCCACGCTACGGGCCACCGGCCCCCATCCGCCCGGCGCCCCGAACCGACCCGTCCACCCGAGCCGGCCGGACCTCCGGACCCCGGCCGCCGACCCGGGCCCCGGGTCGCCGTGCCATCGGCGATCACCCGACCATGCTCGACCCCACGATGTCGCCCGCCCCCCGATCGGTCTCGCCCGGGCACGGCGTGGTCGGCGACACCGTGACCCCCTCGTCCCGAACCGGATCGCGCAACATCCGCGCGCCGGCGCCCCCACGTCCCTACCGCCCCGTCCCCACCTCCTCGTGCCCCGGATCCAGCGGCGGCCCGGCCATGTCGCAGCCCACGCGCACGCACGGCTTGGCCCGCTCGGCCTCCGGCTCCGTCGGGGCCAGCGATTCGGGCGTGATGGTGAACCAGGCCACCGCCGAGCCCAGCACCAGCAGACCCGCACAGATCCACAGGGCGCGGTCGAAGCCCGTGTCCACCACGCCCGGGTCCCGATAGCCGTCACCGGACAGGCCGACCAGGGCCGGCAGTCCGGCGACCGTGAGCAGGCCCGCCGCGCGGGCCGCCGCGTTGTTGACCCCGCTCGCGATGCCCGCCCGACTGACGTCCACCGACGCCAGCACCGTCGCCGTCAGCGGCGCGACCAGCACGGCGAGCCCCAGGCCGAAGATCAGCACGCCGGGCAGTACGACGGCCGGGTAGTACGCGTCGGGGCCGATCCGCAGCAACGTCAGCAGGCCGCCCGCGCACACCAGCGGGCCCAGCGTCAGTTGCGGGCGCGGGCCGATCCGCCGGGCCAGGTCGCCCGACCGGGCCGAGAGCAGCAGCATGACCATGGTCACCGGCAGCAGCGACAAGCCGGCCTGCTGCGCCGAGTACCCCGCGACCGTCTGGAGTTCGAGCACCAGCAGCAGCATGAACGCGCCCAGCGCGCCGTACACGAACAACGTCACGATGTTGACCGACGTGAACAACCGGACCCGGAAGATGTCCAGCGGCAACATCGGCTCGCGCGTGCGCTTCTCCACGGCGACGAACACCACGGCCGTCGCGACCCCGGCCGCGCCCGCGAGGCCCGCCGCCACCGGAGTGGTCTGTGCCTCGACCAGGGCCCAGGTCACCCCCGCGAGCGCCAGCGCGGCCAGCACCGCGCCGGTCACGTCGAAGCGGCCCCGGGGTTGCGGGTCGAAGGTCTCCGGGACGGTACGCAGCGCCACCACGATGGTCACGGCCGCGAGCGGCAGGTTGATCAGGAAGACCCAGCGCCAACTGACCGCGTCCACGAGCCACCCGCCCAGGAACGGTCCGATCGCGCTCGCCACGCCGCCCAGACCCGACCAGGTGCCCACCGCCCGGGCCCGGTCGTCGGCGTGGAAGGTGGCCTGGATGATCGCCAGCGAACCGGGCGTCAGCAGCGCGCCGCCGATGCCCTGGAGCGCACGGGCGGCGATCAGCATGTCCACGTTCGGCGCGATCCCGCACAACAGCGAGGCCACCGCGAACCAGGCCACGCCGATCACGAACACCCGGCGCCGCCCGTACCGGTCCCCGAGCGCGCCGCCGAGCAGGATCAGTCCGGCCAGCGTGAGGGTGTACGCGTTGATCGTCCATTGCAGCGCCGCGAGCGAGGTGTCGAAGGAGTTCCCGATGCTGGGCAGCGCGACGTTGACCACGGTCGAGTCGAGCATCGCCATGCCTGAGCCGAGCACGGTGGCGAGCAACACCCACCGGCCGGCCGGGGTCTTGGCACGGATGCCCCCGGAGGGGAAGGTGACGGGCATCTGAGCATCATGCCCACCGCGACGGCGGGGAACTCGGACCCACTCGATCGGCCGCAACCGGCGACCCACGGGTTCGACCACGACCGGCGGCGCCCGCCCGCGCCCTCGCGGCCGGGACCTGTCCGGGGAACCGCCCCCAGCCGGCAGTCCGCGGCGCCGAGGTCCGGAAACTGCCCCCGGCCCGCCATCCACGGCGCCGGGATCCGGGGGACTGCCCCTAGCGCGCTATCCGCGGCGCCGGGATCGGCCGGATCAACCCGCGCTGCGTGGCCCGATCCGGCCCGGGCAGTACCGCCAGTGCGAAGATCATCAACAACACCGCCACCACCGCGTCCATCCAGTAGTGGTTCGCGGTCACCACGACCACCAGCAGCGTTATCGCGGGGTGCAGCCAGACCGCCCAACTCGCCACCTTGCGTCCGGAGCCGGCCGTGTGCCACACCGCCGCGACCCCGAGCGCGACCACCACGGCCCAACCCACGTGCAACGACGGCATCGCGGCGAACTGGTTTGCGATCTTGGCGCCCGCGCCGGAGTACGGCGAGTCGCCCGCGTCCATGCCGGTGTCGGTGAAGCCGGGCATCTTCCGCGGCGGCGCGAGCGGGACCAGGATGTGGATGATCAACGCGGCGCCGGTCATCATCGCCAGTATGTTGCGGACCCACTTGTAGTGCTCGCGATGGCGGATCCACAACCACAGCAGGAACGCGACCGTCGCCGGGAAGTGCACGTAGGCGTAGTACTTGTTGCAGAACGTCACCGCGGCGTGCGACTGCATGAACCAGTCCTGGATCGCCGCCTCGTCCGGCAGGCGCAGGTCCTTCTGCATGGTCAGCAACTGCTTGGCGTTGGAGAACGCGGTGCCGGTCTCACCCGAGGCCAGGCCGCGCCCGAGCTTGTAGACGCCGAACAGCAGCGCGACCAGGAACAGTTCGCGCGCCGCGTCCTTGAGCGTGCGCATCCGGCGGGCCTTGGCCGCCGCGGCCTGCGCGGCCGGGTCGGTCGCCGCCCGGTCCGACTTGCCGACCCCCGTCACCGAAGCCGCCTGCGTGGTCGGCGGCGCCTGTTCGCGCCGATCGACCTCGTGGGAGGGGCCCTCCGTGACGTTGCGCCGCACCAGATCCCCCATGCTGTCGGTTGTCTCGGTCTACCGTCGTCGGTCGGCCGCGTTCGATCCGCGCCGTCGCCACCCGGGTCGTGGACCACTGCCCGCACCGCCGCCCCGGATCACGGGTGCGGTGTTCGGCGGCAACGCTTGAGCCAGGGTAGACGGATCAGGTTAGACCGATCCTCCCCCTGAAGTACCAATCGGGGCCGGCTCCCGCGGGGTACTCCGGTCCTGCCTCTCTCCTCTGGACGTCGTAGCGGCCTCCCCGGTTCGAGGGAGCCTCACCAAGTCGTGCGCACGGCCCGCCGACGGTACGTAGGCTGCGGGTATGACCGACCCGACGGGGGAAAAGCGGCTCGTACTCGTGGTCGAGGACGAGCCCATGATCGCCGACGCGGTGGCCGCCCGGCTGCGGGCGGAGGGCTTCGGCGCGATCACCGCACCCGACGGCCCCTCCGCGCTGACCACGGCCACGACCACCCGGCCCGACCTGGTCGTGCTCGACGTGATGCTGCCCGGACTGGACGGCCTGGAGGTGTGCCGTCGGCTCCAGGCGCTGCACCCGGGCCTGCCGGTGATCATGCTGACCGCGCGCGACGACGAGACCGATCTGCTGGTCGGCCTGGCGGTGGGCGCCGACGACTACATGACCAAGCCGTTCTCGATGCGCGAGTTGGTCGCCCGGGTGCACGTACTGCTGCGCCGGATGGAGCGCGCCGAGGCGGCGGCCCGCGCGGTCTCCCCCGAGGCCGCGTTGAACCTGGGCCGGTTGCGGATCGACCGCACCCAGCGCCGGGTCCGGCTCGGCGTGGACGAGGTGCACCTGACCCCGACCGAGTTCGACCTGCTGGTCTGCCTCGCCTCGCGCCCGCGCGCCGTGCTCTCCCGCGAGCAGTTGCTCGCCGAGGTGTGGGACTGGGTGGACGCGTCCGGCACCCGGACCGTGGACAGCCACGTCAAGGCGCTGCGCCGCAAGCTCGGCGCCGAGTGGATCCGGACCGTGCACGGCGTGGGCTACGCGCTGGAGGCACCGTCCTGAACCCCGCCGATTCGCGTCCCACCCGGCCCCGCCCACGGCCCCGGCGCCCGCGCCTGCGCCGCGGCAACCTGCGGCCGCTGGATCGACTGCGCTCGATCAAGGCAAAGCTCGGCGTGCTCGTGATCGCGTCCGTGTTCGTCTCGACGCTGCTGATCATCCTGGGGCTGCGGGCCGAGGTGCGGTTCCGGTACATGCTCGTGTTCACCTCGCTGGCGTGCCTGGCGGTGACCCTGGTGCTCGCCCACGGGATGACCTCGCCGCTGCGCGAGATGACCGCCGCCGCGCAGGCGATGGCGCGCGGCGACTACTCCCGCCGGGTGCGCGCCACTTCGCGCGACGAGGTGGGCACCCTCGCCGGCGCGTTCAATCGCATGGCCGCCGACCTGGAGGCGGTGGACCGGCACCGGCGCGAACTGGTCGCCAACGTCTCGCACGAATTGCGCACGCCCATTTCCGCGCTCCACGCGGTGTTGGAGAATCTCGTGGACGGCGTGCAGAAACCCGATCCCGACACGCTGGGCCTCGCGCTCACCCAGACCGCGCGCCTGGGCCGACTCGTGTCACAACTCCTCGACCTTTCCCGGCTGGATTCGGGGGCCGTGCCGCTCCAGGCGCGCGAGTTCGCGGTGGGGCCGTTCCTGGCCGCGCTGACCGAGGAGACCGGGGCCCTGGGCAGCGACGTTCGCTTCCGGGTCGACGTACGACCGACCGATCTCATCGCGATCGCCGACCCCGAGCGGCTGCATCAGGTTGTTACCAATTTGGTGGCGAATGCCTGCCGGCACAGCCCCGTCGGTGGCACCGTGAGTCTGCACGCACGACGCGACGAGGGCCCCGGAAGCCTGTGCCTGGAAGTCCAGGACGAGGGACCCGGGATCCCGTACGGCGAGCGCGGTCGGGTCTTCGAACGGTTCACCCGCGGCGGCGAGAGCTCGTCCACCGACGGGGGCACCGGACTGGGCCTCGCGATCGCCCGCTGGGCCGTGGACCTGCATGGGGGTGATATTTCCGTAGCCGAGTCGAGCCATGGGTGCCGTATCCGAGTGCTCCTGCCCGGTGACCCGAAGTAATCGGGTGATCGGACACTTACTGCACGGGACGATCCCGACATGACGTTCCGTGACCACCAATACGGCGGGAAGCAACAAACGCGACTAAACGGTCAACCGTTTGTGATCTACGCGACGCGGAGGCCGAGGGGCCTGCGCGACACCGGTCAAAGGGCGTAGCCTTGTTTCCCGCTGTCCACCACCCCAGGAAGCGGAAGAGGGCGGTTGCCGCCGTGTCGTCACAGTCCCCTAGCAACCCGATGGCCAGCTTCGGCCCCAACGAGTGGCTCGTCGACGAGATTTACCAGCAATATTTGCAAGATCCCAACTCGGTGGATCGTGCTTGGTGGGACTTCTTCGCCGATTACAAGCCCAGCGAGCCGTCGACGCCGTCGACGCCCGCCGGCCAAGCCACCGTGGCAAGCCCGAGCGGCCCCACACCAGTGAGCGGTACCACGAACAACTCTGGAAACATCCCCGCGCCGAGCCCGGCGCAACCCCCCGTGACGGCGGCTGTGTCGTCGACCGCGACGGGGACGACGACTCCGGCCCCGGCCCCGAGCCACCCGATAATGACGAGCGGTGTACAGGACGCGGCGCCTTCGCCCACTCCCGTCCCGGCCGCCGATCCGGCTCCGGTCCAGGCCGCGCCCGCCAAGGTCGCCGCACCGACGCCCGCGCAGGCACCCGCCCCCAAGGCGGCCGCCGCGCCCGCGAAGAAGCAGCCCGCCGCGCAGCCGGACGCCGTCCAGCTCAAGGGCCCGGCGGCACGTGTCGCGATCAACATGGACTCGTCGCTCGCCATCCCCACCGCGACCAGCGTGCGGGCCGTGCCGGCCAAGCTGCTGATCGACAACCGGATCGTGATCAACAACCACCTCAAGCGCGCCCGCGGTGGCAAGGTCTCGTTCACCCACCTCATCGGCTACGCGCTCGTCCAGGCGGCCAAGTCGATGCCGTCGATGAACCACTCCTACGAGGAGCGCGAGGGCAAGCCGTTCCTGGTCAAGCCGGCGAACGTCAACCTCGGCCTGGCGATCGACCTGACGAAGGCCAACGGTGACCGCCAGCTCGTGGTGGCGGCCATCAAGAAGGCCGACGAGATGGACTTCTTCGCCTTCTGGCAGGCGTACGAGGACATCGTCCGGCGAGCCCGCTCGAACAAGCTCACGGTGGACGACTTCGCCGGGGTGACGATCTCGCTGACCAACCCGGGCGGCATCGGCACCGTGCACTCGGTGCCGCGGTTGATGCCCGGTCAGGGCACGATCGTCGGCGTGGGTGCGATGGACTACCCGGCGGAGTTCGCGGGTGCGTCCGCGGACACCCTGTCCCGCCTCGCGGTCAGCAAGACACTCACGCTGACCAGCACGTATGACCACCGCATCATCCAGGGCGCCCAGTCGGGCGAGTTCCTGCGCCGGATGAACCAGTTGCTGCTCGGTGAAGACTGCTTCTTCGAGGAGATCTTCCGTTCGCTGCGCATCCCGTACGAACCCGTGCGCTGGGTGCAGGACATCTCCGCGACGCACGAGGACGACGTCAACAAGACGGCACGTGTGCAGGAGCTCATCCACTCGTACCGGGTTCGCGGTCACCTGATGGCCGACACCGACCCGCTCGAGTACAAGCAGCGCCGGCACCCGGACCTCGACGTGGTCGAGCACGGGCTGACGCTGTGGGACCTCGAGCGCGAGTTCGCGGTCGGCGGCTTCGCCGGCCAGGCGCTGATGACCCTGCGCGACGTGCTCGGCGTGCTGCGGGACACCTACTGCCGCACCGTCGGCATCGAGTACATGCACATCCAGGACCCGGACCAGCGCCGCTGGATCCAGGAGCGGGTCGAGGTTCCGCACGCCAAGCCGGACCGCGAGGACCAGCTCCGCATCCTGCGCCGGCTGAACGCGGCCGAGGCGTTCGAGACCTTCCTGGCCACCAAGTACGTCGGCCAGAAGCGCTTCTCGCTGGAAGGCGGCGAGACCACCATCCCGCTGCTCGACGCGATCATCTCGGCCGCGGCCGAGGACGGTCTCGACGAGGTCGCGATCGGCATGGCGCACCGCGGTCGACTGAACGTGCTGACCAACATCGTCGGCAAGTCCTACGCGCAGGTCTTCCGCGAGTTCGAGGGCAACATCGACCCCAAGTCGATGCACGGCTCGGGCGACGTGAAGTACCACCTCGGCGCCGAGGGCACGTTCTCCTCCGAGGACGGCGCGCAGGTCAAGGTCTCCCTGGTGGCGAACCCCTCGCACCTGGAGGCGGTCGACCCGGTCCTGGAAGGCGTCGTGCGCGCCAAGCAGGACATCATCGACATGGAGGGCGCCGACTTCCCGGTGCTCCCCCTGTTGCTGCACGGCGACGCCGCGTTCGCGGGCCAGGGCGTGGTCGCCGAGACGCTGAACATGTCGCAGCTGCGCGGATACCGCACCGGCGGCACGATCCACGTGGTGATCAACAACCAGGTCGGCTTCACCGCCTCCCCGGCCTCGTCGCGCTCGTCCATCTACGCGACCGACGTCGCGCGGATGATCGAGGCGCCGATCTTCCACGTCAACGGCGACGACCCCGAGCAGTGCGTGCGGATCGCGCAACTCGCGTTCGAGTACCGGCAGACGTTCCACAAGGACGTCGTGATCGACCTCATCTGCTACCGGCGCCGGGGTCACAACGAGGCCGACAACCCGTCCTTCACGCAGCCGCTGATGTACGACCTGATCGACAAGAAGCGCTCGGTGCGCAAGCTCTACACCGAGGCCCTCATCGGTCGTGGCGACATCACCGTCGAGGAGGCGGAGCAGGCGCTCAAGGACTACCAGGACCAGCTGGAGAAGGTCTTCTCCGAGGTCCGGCAGGCCACCGCGCCGCAGGCTCCGCAGGCGACCCCGGCCGCGCCCGCGGCGGACATCGCCTTCCCGCGGATCGACCCGACCGGGATCCCGCACGAGACGGTCAAGCGGATCGTCGAGTCGCAGGTCTCGCTGCCCGAGGACTTCGCCGTGCACCCGCGTCTGCAGCCGCAGTTGCAGCGCCGCGCGGCGATGGTCGAGGACGGCACGATCGACTGGGCGATGGGCGAGACGCTCGCGTTCGGCTCGCTCCTGATGGAGGGGCGCCCGGTGCGCCTGGCCGGTCAGGACAGCCGCCGCGGCACCTTCGGCCAGCGGCACTCGGTCCTGGTGGACCGCGCGTCCGGCGCCGAGTACACGCCGCTCGCGCACCTGTCCGACGACCAGGCCAAGTTCACCGTGTACGACTCGCTGCTCAGCGAGTTCGCCGCGATGGGCTTCGAGTACGGCTACTCGCTGGCCCGGCCGCAGTCGCTGGTGTTGTGGGAGGCGCAGTTCGGCGACTTCGCCAACGGCGCACAGTCGATCATGGACGAGTTCATCTCCTCCGCCGAGCAGAAGTGGCACCAGCACTCCGGTGTGGTCCTGCTGCTTCCGCACGGCTACGAGGGCCAGGGCCCGGACCACTCGTCCGCGCGCATCGAGCGCTACCTGCAGATGTGCGCGCAGAACAACATGACGGTGGCCGCGCCGACCCTGCCGAGCAACTACTTCCACCTGTTGCGCTGGCAGGCGCTCAACCCGCACCACAAGCCGCTCGTGGTGTTCACCCCGAAGTCGATGCTGCGGCTGAAGGCCGCCGCGTCGAAGATCGAGGAGTTCACCGGCGGGCAGTTCCAGCCGGTGATCGGCGACACCACGGTGGACCCGAGCAAGGTCAAGCGCGTGGTCATGTCCTCCGGCAAGTTCCACTACGACCTGGCCGCCGGCCGGGCCAAGGCCGGTCGCGACGACGTCGCGCTGGTGCGGGTGGAGCGGCTCTACCCGCTGCCGGTGGCCGAGCTCAAGGCCGAGCTGGAGCGGTACGGTCTGGACCGCTACGGCAAGGACCTGGAGCTGGTCTGGGCCCAGGAGGAGCCGACCAACCAGGGCGCGTGGCCGTTCATCGCGCTCAACCTGGTCGAGTACGGCCTGCCGGCTCCGCGTCGGATCGCGCGTCCGTCGTCCTCGTCGCCCGCGGTCGGTTCGGCCAAGCGGCACGAGGCCGAGCAGCAGGGTCTGGTCGAGGAAGCGATGAGCTGATCCTCGGCTTTCGCTGATCCACCGACTCCGCCCCGGCCGCGTACGATGCGCGCCGGGGCGGAGTCGCGTGCCCCGGGTAGCGCGCACCCGAACACCCACCGGACACACACACCGGAGTCGGAGAACATGTACTTCACGGACCGTGGCATCGAGGAGCTGGAGAAGCGACGCGGCGAGGAGGAGGTGTCCCTCGCGTGGCTCGCCGAGCAGTTGCGCACGTTCGTGGACCTGAACCCCGAGTTCGAGACCCCCGTCGAGCGGCTCGCGACCTGGCTCGCCCGGTTGGACGACGACGAGGACGACGAGTAGCCGAACCCGCCCGCGCGTCGGCGGGCCGGTCCGCGGTCCGCCGGGTCCCGGTCAGGCGTCGCCGGCGCGCCGGAGCGTACGGGTGTGCCACAGGGCCCAGCCGGCGCCGTACAGCACCAGCCCCACCGCCAGGCCGCGGCCGAAGCCGGTCGCGGCGCCGAAGCCGAGCACCTCGAAGGCGGGCACCCGCCCGTCGGGGAACGGCAGCAGCGCCTTGGCCGCGCCGAGCGCGCCGACCAGCACCAGCGCGCCGAGCACCGCCCAGCGCCCGGCCACGGGCATCCGCAGGCCCGTGATCGGCCGTGCCGGCAGCCGGCCCACCCAGCGCCACGTCCACACCGCGCACGTGGTCAGCCCGACCACCGTGCTGACGTGCTGGAGCAGCACGTAGCCCGGCCGCAGGCCGAAGAATTCCCGGCGCAGCTCGGGCAGTACGTGCGCCACGCCCGGGTCGTCGTGGTGCGTCCAGGCGTCCCACGCGATGTGCGAGAGGCCGCCCAGGATCGCGGAGACCACCAACCACACGCCGACCGCGAGGGTTTCCCGCAGGAACGGCCGCCCGGCCCGCGCGGCGGCGTACAGCCGGCCCGGCAGGCGCGGTCTGAGCGGCTCCTCCAGGGCCGCCCGGACCCGATCCGGGCACAGCACCAGCAGCGGTCTCGCGAGCAGGTGGAAGACGAGTACGAGCAACGCGGTGAGCGCGATGTTCAGACCCAGCACGCCCGGCCACAGTTCGTGGGTGGCCTGCCGGTCGGCGCGCATCGGCAGGAAGTCCAGGGACACGAACAGGATCACGTCCGGTGCCATCGCCCCGAAGGCCAGCGCGGAGGCAATCAGCGGCCCGTGTCGGCCCGCCCCGTCCCCGGCCGTGGTTCCGGTACGGGTGGCGCCCTGGAGCGGCAGCACCGCGGCGATGTGGCTGAGCGTGAATGGCATGCGTGGTGCCCCCGTGCTGGATGCCGTAGGCGGGCGCGCCCGCTCGCGCGCACGCGCGCGCCACGGGCACGACGCGCGGATGAGCGAAGTCCCTCGGCTTCGAGAAACGCGGAAAGCAGACCCGATGGTTCCCTTGACGTGCGGGAGACGCGATATATCGTGAATGCCAGAGCTTCGCGATATATCGCGTTCGGCACTCCGACCCGAAGGGGAGGGTCCATGTCCCGATGGATGATCGAGGAACCACAGGACCTCACACTCGACCCCGTGCGCGTGCTCCGCGTACGCACGATCGGCGGCCTGGTCGACGTCGTGGGCACCGACGGACCGCCGCGCCTGGAGGTGCACGCCGTCGAGGGGCCGCCGCTCCAGGTGACCCATGACGAGGTGAGCGGCGAACTGGTCGTCTCCTACCCGGACTTGACCGGGAAGCACCTGATGAACTGGTTCCAGAGCGCCCGGCGGCGGGCCGACTTCAAGGCGTTCATGGCGGACGGGCGCGCGCTCGGGCGCCGGCACGCCGAGGTCTCGCTGGCCGTGCCCTGGGACTGCACGGTGGAGATCGGCGTGGTCTCCGCGCACGCGACCGTCTCCGGCATGCACGGCGACACCACCGTGCGCAGCATCGGCGGCGACGTGACCCTGGTCGGGCTGACCGGCACGGTCGACGCCAACACCGTCTCCGGGTCGGTGGACGCCGAGTCGATGGCCGGCGACCTCGGCGTGGTGACCGTGGCCGGTTCGCTCACCGTGATCGAGGGCACCGGCGGCCGGGTCCGGGCCAACTCGGTCTCCGGCTCGATGACGCTCGACCTGGACGCGGTCGGCCGCAGCCACGTGCAGCTGAGCACCGTCTCCGGCGAATTGACGGTACGACTGCCGCACGAGGGCGACATGCACGTGGACGTGCGCAGCGCGGTGGGCTCGGTCGACTCGGTGTTCGACGAGCTGACCACGAGCGCCAGGTTCGGCGCGAGCCACGTCAGCGGCAAGCTCGGCGAGGGCTCGGGACGGCTCCGGATCAACTCGGTATCGGGCCCTGTGACGTTGTTGCGTCGCGCCCCGGAGGGAAAGGTGATCGCATGACCCCGGTCTTCGGGCACGGCCGCCTGCGGCTGTACCTGCTCAAGCTGCTCGACGAGAGCCCCCGACACGGCTACGAGGTCATCCGGCTGCTGCACGACCGCTTCCTGGGCCTGTACGCCCCCTCGGCGGGCACGGTCTACCCGCGCCTGGCCAAGCTCGAACAGGAGGGCCTGGTCGAGCACGACGTGGAGGGCGGCCGGAAGGTCTACCGGATCACCGCTGCCGGCCGGGACGAGTTGGCGGCTCGCCAGGAGGAATTGGCCCAACTGGAGGCGCAGATCCGGGAGTCGGTCTACGAGCGGGCCCGGGAGATCCGGGACGAGGTGCGCACGTCCGCGCAGAACCTGCGCGAGGAACTGGGCCGGGCAGCCCGCGAGGTCCGCAAGACGCCCCGCACCACGACCGAGGAACGCACCGAGCCCAAGGGTTGGGAGCCGATCTTCTCGCAACGCATGGCCGATCTCGCCGAGGGCCTGGCGCACAACCTGGTCGACCTGGCCGGCAAGCCTGGCCTGCACGACCTGGAGCGCGAACTACGCCGCCGCTTCGGCGCCACCGACCCGGAACCCACCACCGCCCGCGCCCGAGCCGAAGACGCCTGGTCCAAGGAAACCGACCGCCCCACCCGCGACACGGACTCCTTCGACCTCGAAGCGATCCTCGACACCATCCGCACCGAACTGACCCCCCTGGCCCACCGAGCCGGCATCACCCCCGACCAATTCGACCGAGCCCGCACGGTAGTGATCACCGCGCTAAACGACCTCCGCCAAATCTTCACCGAAGACCCCCCACCCTGACCCCACCCCCAGGCCATCACGCAAGTCCACCCAGCCCGGCCGGCGCATGAGGCCACTCAGCCCGGCCCGGGCGCCCGAGGTCAGCCGAACCCAATCCAGCCCGGCCGGCGCATGAGGCCACCCAGCCCGGCCGGCGCTTGAGGCCAACCCAGCCAAACCACGCCCGAGGTCAGCCGAACTCCCCTCAGCCCGGCCGGCGCTTGAGGCCAACCCAGCCCGACCGAGCACATGAGGTCAGCCGAACCCAATCCAGCCCGGCCGACGCGCATGAGGCCAACCCAGCCCGCCCAACCGAGTTCAGCCACGCCGATGGAGCGTCGCCAACTCCACCCGCCCCAAGCCCATTTGCCGCACGTCCACCGACTCGACTCGCCCGCTCCGCCCGACCGCGACCTTCGGATACACCGGCGGCAACACCACCGCGTCGCGCGCCACGATCTCCCCCGCCACCCGCGTGAGTGTCGCCCGCCGAGAGGTATCCGCCGTCCCCCAGGCCCGCTCGACCAAGCGATCCAACTCGGGATTCACATACCCCGTGCTCTCCGGACTCGTCGACACCGCCGCCGACAACACCGCGAACCCCGTCCGCCCCACCGCGTACGCGGACCCCCGCAGGTCGACCAGCGCGACATCGAAGTCCCCGACCCGCCGCCGCGCGACCCACGTCGCCGGATCCACCCGCTCGACCGTGACGGTGAACCCGACCCGGTTCCACCCCTCGGCCAGCACCCGCGCCACGTCCGGCAGTTCCGCCGCCTCCCCGACCACCGCGAGCAGCGTGAACCGCACCCCGGGCGGCACCGGCGCCTCGCCGAACATCGCGGTGACCCGCTCCGGCTCCACGGTCGGCCCGGCGGTCGCGCTCGGACTCGGCTTCGGGGACGCGGTCGGACTCACCCCGCGGCCGTACGGCGTGTACTCCGGGTCCCACCCCTCGTTGCCCGGCCCCAACGGCCCTTGCCCGATCACCGCGTCGCCCCGGTACACCTCCTGCGACACCCGGGTGCGATCCATCCCGAACGCCAGCGCCCGCCGCACCGCGACGTTGTCGAACGGGGGCCGGCGCAGATTGGGCAGCACCACCAGGTCGGCCGGCCCGCTCGCGGTCTGCACGTACGTGTCGTCCGAGCGCCGCAACCGCCGCACCTGGTCCGGTGTCGGACGCGGGTACACCGCGAGCCGACGCGCCTTCAGGTCGGCCACCGCGTCGGTCGAGGCACGGAAGTCGATGCCCTCCAACGGCACCGCCTTGCCGCGGTGGTCCGGATCGCGCCGCAGCGCCACCACCGCCCCGTCCGCACCCGCCAACCGGAACGGCCCGGTGCCGACCAGCGCCCGCGGATCGCCCAGCGTCGCCTGGTGCGGGATCGGCAGGCAGGCCAGCAGGGCGCGCAGCGCGCCGAACGGCCGCGGCAGCTCGATCCGTACGGTCCGCGCGTCCGGCGCCTCGATCGCGCCGAACCGGCCCGCCAGCCACGGCGCCCAGTCGCCCGCCGTCGCCGGATCGCCCACCCGGCGCAGACAGGCCACCACGTGCTCGGCGGTGAACGGGTCCCCGCCGTGGAAGCGCACGTCCGGCCGCAGCCGGATGGTCCAGCTCAGCCCGTCCGGCGCGATCTGCGGATCGGCCCCGGCGAGCACCGGCCCGATCGTGGTGTCGTCCCGGTAGGTATAGAGCGCCTCGACCACGGGGTCGGCGATCCAGCGCACCGGCTCGGCCGTCGCGTACACGGGGTTGAGCACATCCGGCAGGCGGGACACGCCGACCGTGAGCGTGCCCCCGGAACGCAGTTCCCGGCCCGTGCAGGAGGCGAGCAGGCCGGCGGACACCGCGGCCACCCCCGTACCGGCCCCGAGGGCTAGTACGCGGCGACGGGACAACGGCATCCGGCGGTCCTTCCGAGACGACCCGGGCACGTGCGGACCGGCGTGATGATCAAGGGGTGAGGACGATCTTGCCGAACAGATCGCCCCGGGCCAACCGTCGGAACCCCTCGTGCGCCTCGGTGAGCGGCAGCACGGTGTCGATCACCGGCCGCACCCCGCCGTGCGCGCACAGCCGGAGCAGGCCCGCCAACTCGTCCCGGTCGCCCATCGTGGAGCCGACCACGCGCAGTTCCTGGAAGAAGATCCGGGTCAGTTCCGCGGCCGCCGGCCGGTCGCCCGAGGTGGCGCCGGAGATCACGATCGTGCCGCCGGGCTTGAGGCTCTTGACCGAGTGCGACCAGGTCGCCGCGCCGACGGTCTCCATCACCGCGTCGACCCGCTCGGGCAGTCGGGCACCGGACGCGAAGGCCGCGTCGGCGCCGAGTTCGATCGCCCGGGCGTTCTTCGCCTCGTCCCGGCCGGTCACCCACATCCGGTAGCCGGCCGCCTTGCCGAGCACCACGAGGGCCGTGGACACACCGCCGCCGGCGCCCTGGACCAGCACCGTGCCGCCCGGGCGCACGCCCGAGTTGGTGAACAACATCCGATACGCGGTCAGCCAGGCGGTGGGCAGACAGCAGGCCTGCTCGAAGGACAGTTCGGCGGGCTTGGGCAGCAGGTTCCAGCGCGGTACGGCGACCTTCTCGGCGAAGGTGCCCTGGTAGCGCTCGGTCAGGATGGAGCGGGGCTCGTCGGTGCCCGGGCCGCCGATCACCGAGTGCACGACGACCTCGTTGCCGTCCTCGTCGATCCCGGCCGCGTCGCAGCCCAGGATCATCGGCAGTCGGTCCTCGGTGATGCCCACGCCCTTGAGGGTCCACAGGTCGTGGTGGTTGAGCGAGGCGGCCTTGACGGTCACGGTCGTCCACCCCGGCGGCAGCCCGCCGTCGTGGCCGGGCTCGGGGTGCTCCCCGAGCCGGAGGCCGGACAGGGGGTCCTGGGCATCGATGCTCACGGCACTCACGGCAAACATGGGAGGCACCCTACTGACGACGTGTGCGGTCCGCCCGGTCGGGCGGACCGCACACGTCCACGGGTCGCCGTGGATGCGATCGCGTCGTCGAACGGTCGGCGAGGAGCCGTCGGACGATCACCGATCCACGGACCGCGGCTCAGATACGCGCGACGCCGTCCTGACGGGCGGCCTCGGCCACGGCCTTGGTCACCGCCGGTGCCACCCGCTCGTCGAACGGCGACGGGATCACCTTGTCGGGCGAGAGTTCGTCGGCGACGACCGCGGCCAGCGCCTCGGCTGCGGCCACCTTCATCCCCTCGGTGATGCGCTTGGCACGCACCGACAGGGCGCCGGCGAACACACCCGGGAAGGCGAGCACGTTGTTGATCTGGTTCGGGTAATCGCTGCGCCCGGTGGCCACCACGGCCGCGTACTTGTGCGCCAGGTCCGGGTCGATCTCCGGGTTCGGGTTGGCCATCGCGAAGATGATCGCCTGCGGCGCCATGGTCGCCACGACCTCCTCGGGCACCTTGCCCGCGGACACGCCGAGGAAGACGTCGGCGCCGCGCATGGCCTCCTCGATGCCGCCCTTGAGCTTGGCCTTGTTGGTCAGCTCGGCGATGATCCGCTTGATCTGCGTGAGGTCGTCCCGACCCTCGTGCACGATGCCCCGGCTGTCCACCACGCACAGGTCGCCGATGCCCGCCTCGATCAGGATCTTGGCGATCGCGATGCCCGCCGCGCCCGCGCCGGAGATGACCGCGCGCAGGTCGGAGAGCCGGCGCCCGGTCACCGTGGCCGCGTTGCGCAGCGCGGCCAACGCGACGATCGCCGTGCCGTGCTGGTCGTCGTGGAAGACCGGGATGTCCAGCCGCTCCTGGAGCCGGCGCTCCACCTCGAAGCAGCGCGGCGCGCTGATGTCCTCCAGGTTGATGCCGCCGAAGGACGGCGCGAGCCGGGCGATGGTGTCCACCAGCTCGTCCACGTCGGTGCAGGAGAGCGCGAGCGGCACGGCGTCGATGCCGGCGAACTCCTTGAACAGGATCGCCTTGCCCTCCATCACCGGCAGGGACGCGGCGGGCCCGATGTCGCCCAGGCCGAGCACCGCGGTGCCGTCGGTGACCACGGCGACCGTGTTGGAGACCCACGTGTAGTCGTGGACGAGTTCCGGGTTCTCGGCGATGGCCGTGCACACACGTGCCACACCGGGCGTATAGGCGAGGGACAGATCGTCCCGATTGCGCACCGGGACGGTCGAGCGAACTTCCATTTTCCCGCCCCGGTGCAGGGCGAAGACCGGATCGAGTTCGTCCGTCGCCGTGCTGTCCGTGGGGATGATCTCCGCTGCCACAGTGACCCCTTTGTAGACATTGTCAGTAGAAGTGCAGCTCTCGGAGCGCGATCGCAGGCTGCATGCCTCAGCGACATCGGCGCTTCGTGCAGCGCACATGATCCGGCTGAGGTTACGGGGGTCACCCGTGACGCCGATTTTGGCATACCCCCCGAATGGCGGAGCGCCGGGGCGATGAGCCGATTACCACCTTTTTGTGATGGCGCGTCAGACCCCTTCTCGCAACTGGCCAAGACGCTAGTGCCACGCGCAGTAGGCTGACAGTAACCGCCGCCACATCCGACCCCGTCGACCCGTGCGAACCTCGGGCGCGACAGCGCGCGGAAAGCACGCGCCCGAAGCGAAGGCGGCGACCGCGACCGAAGGGCAGTCGTTGGATCTCTCCTCCTACGCCGAGCACGCGGTCCGCCTGGTCAACACCGAACAACCGGCGCGCGGCGAGGATCTGCTGCGCTCCCCCGAGGACGTGCTCGCGCTGATCGCACCCGTTCGGCGGATCCCGCCACGGGTGACCGACGCCGACGTGACCCGGCTGCGTTCGGTCCGCACCCGCCTGCGCGCGGTCTTCGTGGACGCCGCCGCCGGACGCGAGGCGGACGCGGTCGCCACCCTCAACGGCCTGCTCGCCGAGTTCCCCGTACATCCGCGCCTGACCGGCCACGACGCCAGCGCGTGGCACCTGCACCTGGCGGGCGACGCGGTGGGCGCGGCCGAGGGTTTCGCCGCGATAGCCGGCATGGGTCTGGCGGTACAGCTCACCGCGCACGGCATCGACCGCCTGGGTGTGTGCCAGGCACCTCCGTGCCGGAACGTGTTCCTGGACCTGTCCGCAAACCGCTCCCGCCGGCACTGCTCGGACCGCTGTACCTCGCGCACGAACGTCGCGCTGTATCGGGCCAGACGCCGGGCCCGCGAGCCCGAGCCCGACCGACATACCTGACATTGGCGGGTTGGCGAGTCGCGGACTGTGGCACATGTACATGGACGGCGTGATCTCGCGGTGCGAAATTACCAAACTCAGGTACACTACGTACTCGTCAAATCACATATCGTGACGTACCGTCGTGTACACAGCAGCCTCGGTCGTTCCCGCACCCGTTCCCGCATCGGTGACGACAGTTCTCGGCCGGCGCGGTAGCGTCGCTGGGGTTCCCCCGACATCGGTGGTGACCGCCCGCGGCGGCGGCCACCCACAGCAGCACCTTGGAGGTGAGGGTGTCCCAGCGATCCGCACACACGGCGGACGAAGCCGGCACCGGACAGCGGGACTTCGTCGAGGTCCGACTGCCTGCCGAAGGTGCCTATCTCTCCGTCCTGCGCACCGCGACGGCGGGCCTCGCGGCCCGGCTCGACTTCACTCTGGACGAGATCGAGGATCTGCGCATCGCGGTCGACGAGGCGTGCGCGATGCTGCTCGACCAGGCGGTGGCCGGCGGAGTCCTCTCCTGCGTGTTCAACCTGGTGGGCGACGCGCTGCACGTCACCGTGTCCGCGCCGACCACCGACGGCAGAACACCCGCGCGCGACACGTTCGCCTGGACCGTCCTGTCGGCACTCGCCGGCGAGGTGGACGCGACGGTGGACCAGGACAAGGTGGTCAGCATCAGCCTGCACAAGAAGCGCGGTGGCGGGCCGGAGCAGACGTGAGCAGTGGTGTTGAAGGCGCGGCCAACGAACCGCAGCCGAGCGCGGCCTCACCCGACGAGGCCGCCGGGCGCGGCCGAGGGGAGGGTGAGGGCATGGTGAGCGACGCGAGCATGACGATGGACGGTGGCGTCGAGGCGGCGGGGCCGGACGGACCGGCTCGACCTGCCGGATCCGCCGGGCCCACGGGTCCGGCGGTGCCGAACCGGCGGCGTGCCGGTTCCGAACGCCACGCTCACGACCGGGAGATCGCGCGCGGGCTGTTCGCGCAACTCGCGGTGCTCGAATCGGATCCGCCCGCGCGGGCCGCGGTGCGCGATCGGCTGGTGGAGATGCATCTACCGCTGGTGGAGCACCTCGCCCGCCGGTTCCGCAATCGCGGCGAGCCGTTGGACGACCTGATCCAGGTGGCCACCATCGGCCTGATCAAGTCGGTGGACCGATTCGATTCGGATCGCGGGGTGGAGTTCTCCACGTACGCGACCCCGACCATCGTCGGCGAGATCAAGCGGCACTTCCGGGACAAGGGCTGGGCGGTCCGGGTGCCGCGCCGGCTCCAGGAACTGCGGCTCGCGCTGACCTCGGCCACCGCCGAGCTCTCCCAGCGCAACGGTCGGTCCCCCACGGTCGCCGAGCTCGCCGTGCAACTCGGGATCTCCGAGGAGGAGGTGCTCGAGGGCCTCGAGTCGGCCAACGCCTACAGCACACTGTCCCTGGACGTACCGGACACCGACGACGATTCCCCGGCCGTCGCCGACACATTGGGCGCCGAGGACGACGCGCTCGAAGGTGTCGAATACCGCGAGTCGCTCAAGCCGCTCCTGGAGCAGTTGCCGCCGCGCGAGAAAAAGATCCTGCTGCTGCGCTTCTTCGGCAACATGACGCAGTCCCAGATCGCGCAGGAGGTCGGCATCTCGCAGATGCACGTCTCGCGGCTGCTCGCGCGCACCCTCGCGCAGCTGCGCGAGCGCCTGCTCGTCGAGGAGTAGTTTGCTTGTTTGGGCGACTTCGTCGCCGGCTCGCGAGGGGTCGCTCTATTGGGCGACTTCGTCGCCGGCTCGCGAGGCGCCGCTTTTTCTTTCCCCCGCTTCGCTCCTCCAAGAAAAAGCGGTGCCTCGCTCGGGACGGTGTGTCCCTCCGCTTCGCTCCGGGCCACACCGTCCACATTTGCGGCTCCGCCGCTCTCCGCGCTTCGCGCGTCGATCACTGGGGTGGGGGTGGGTCGGGGGCGCTGACGCGCCGGGGGGGGGCGTGGGGCCGGCGGCGGGTGTTCAGGCTCGGCGGGCCTGGTGGCGTGCTTCGAGCGCGTTGTACATGCCGGGTGTCGCGAGTGCGCCGATGGTGATCACACCCGCGATCATGGTCAGGATGCCGATCACCAGTTGATCGGCCTTGATCAGATACCAACCCATGCCGACCACGATCAGGTTGGCGGTGATCGCCGGCGATCGGCTCCAGCGTCGGCCGCGCAGCATGCCCACGAACGCGGCGACTATCCCGGCGGCGAGGATCAGCAGGTAGATGCCGATCGCGACGCCCTCGGACGCGTTGGTCGGATGGCCGAACTCGCTCCGGAAGGTCAGATAGAGGGAGTATCCGAGGAGTGCGAACGCCTCGACGCCGACCACTGCGGTGCAGATGCGCCAAGTGAGGGGGAGGGCCCCGGCGGGGTCCGACTGGTCCTGGGCGGAAGGGCTCTCGGTCACCACACGACTGTAACCGGGGCGGGCGACCGTCCGGCCCATGGGAGCCCTACCCACCGGTAGATACGCTGGGGGTATGCGCGCCCTTCTCGTCGTGAACCCCAAGGCCACGACCACCAGTGAGCGAACCAGGGACGTCCTGGCGCACGCGCTCGCCGGCGACCTCAAGCTCGACGTGGTGAGCACCGAGCACCGGGGCCACGCGGCGGAACTGGCCCGGCAGGCGGCCGACGACGGTCTGGACCTGGTGATCGCGCTGGGCGGCGACGGCACGGTCAACGAGGTGGCCAACGGCCTGCTCGTGGCCGGACCCGCCCCCTCGCTGCCCGCGGTCGCGGTGGTCCCGGGCGGCAGCACCAACGTCTTCGCGCGTTCGCTCGGCATGCCCAACGATCCGGTCGAGGCGACCGGTTTCCTGCTGGAGGCGTTGCGTGCCGGCCGCAGCCGGGAGATCGGCCTGGGCCTGGCCGACGAGCGCTGGTTCCTGTTCTGCGCGGGCCTGGGTTTCGACGCCGAGGTGGTCGGCCGGGTCGAGGAGCGCCGGGCCGACGGGCGGCGGGCGACGCCCGGCCTGTACGTACGGTCCGCGCTGCGCCGGTTCTACGGCGGGCGGGACACCCGCAAGCACGGGCCGCTGACGCTGGAGGTGCCGGGCCGGGACCCGATCGAGGGAATCTGCCTGGGGATAGTGCAGAACACGGTGCCGTGGACGTTTTTGCGCGACCGGCCGCTGAATCCGTGTCCACAAGCGTCATATGACACCGGATTGGACCTCTTCGCGCTCACCCGGATGTCAACACTGCCCACATTGCGCCATCTGGCCCAGATGCTGGGCTCCACGGGTAATGCTCCACATGGGCGTCACGTCGTGTCCCTGCACGACTGCGATGCGTTCACTCTTCGGACTGAAGAACCTGTTTCCCTTCAGGTCGATGGGGACCATCTGGGAGAACATCGGAGTGTGACCTTCCGGGGGGTTCCCCGTGCACTGCGTGTGATTGTGTGAGTGGAAGGGCCTTTTGGCCTTTCACTCGAACGCCAATCCCGGGTTCATCCCTTCGATGTAGTGGTGTGACCTAGTCGACACCGATGATTTAAAAAATCCTGGCCCAAGGGGGTTGTATCGGCGGCCGAGGTTTGTAAGGCTCTACGAGGCGGCAGGGACGTGGCCGAAAGGTCATCTTCACCGCCCGAATCCACTGCCAAACCTGGGGACCGACTTCGTCGGCCCCTTGCTTGTCGGGGGGTTCGTGAAAGCGTTCACATTCACAAGCCACAGCGGGGCCGGAAGCCCCCGCTGACCCACGAGGAGTTGGACCGCATGGACTGGCGCCACGTTGCTGCCTGCCGTGACGAAGACCCGGAGCTGTTCTTCCCGATCGGCAACACCGGTCCCGCTCTGCTTCAGATCGAGGAGGCGAAGGCGGTCTGCCGCCGTTGCCCCGTGATGGAGCAGTGCCTGGGCTGGGCTCTCGAGTCCGGTCAGGACGCGGGTGTGTGGGGCGGTCTGAGCGAGGACGAGCGTCGCGCTCTCAAGCGCCGCGCCGCCCGCAACCGCGCACGCGCCTCCGCCTGATCAGTACGACAGGCTGAACACTCCGGAGACTCAATCACCGGAACACCAAAGCATTGCCCGCAGTTGCCCCGCCAGGGTCCGATCGGACCAGGGCGGGGCAACTGCTTTCCCGGGTTCGGGTGTTCGTCGGCGCGGCGCGATCCCGTCGGTGGGTGACCGCGGCGTCGGTGCGTCGGCGGCGTCGGCGGGCTCGGCTCCGGGAGGCTCAGCGGCGTTGGCGGATCTGTAGGTCCAGCGTGACGATCGTGCCGCCGGCCGGATTGGGCACCATGTCGAAACGGCCCGCGAGTTCGCTGCCGACCAGGGTGCGCACGATCTGCAGGCCCAGGTTGCCGGAGACCTGCGGATCGAAGTCGGCCGGCAGGCCGATCCCGTCGTCGGTGACGGTGATCAGCAGGCGTTCCGCGCGGCGTTCGGCGTGCACCTCCAGCGTGCCGGACCGGTCGGTGAAGCCGGGATCCTCGAAGGCGTGCTCCAGGGCGTTCTGCAACAGCTCGGTCAGCACCATCGCCAGCGGCGTCGCGGTCTCCGCGATCAGTTCGCCGAAGTTGCCGTGCCGGGCGGTGCGGACTCGCACCGAGGACGCGGCCACCTCGGTGACCATGGACAACACCCGGTCGGCGATCTCGTCGAAGTCCACCCGCTCGTCCAGCGTCTGGGACAACGTCTCGTGCACGATCGCGATCGAGCCGACCCGGCGGACCGCCTCCTCCAGCGCGGCCCGGGCCTGTGGCGCGTCCATCCGCCGGGCCTGCAGCCGCAACAGCGCGGCCACCGTCTGGAGATTGTTCTTCACCCGGTGGTGGATCTCCCGGATGGTCGCGTCCTTGGTGATCAGCTCGCGCTCGCGCCGGCGCAGTTCGGTCACGTCGCGCAGGAGCATGATCGCGCCGATCCGCTGGCCACGCGGCTTGAGCGGGATCGCGCGCAGTTGCACCACCGCCGCGGGCGTCTCCACCTCGGTCTCGCGCGGGGCCCACCCGCTGGCGACCGCGGAGATCGCCTCGTCCACCGGTCCCTCGTGCGGCGCGAGTTCGGCGGTGATCCGGCCGAGGTGGCAACCGACCAGGTCGGTGGTCAGGCCGAGCCGGTGGTAGGCGGAGAGCGCGTTCGGGCTGGCGTACTGCACGACGCCGTCCGCGTCGAGGCGGATCAGCCCGTCGCCCACGCGCGGCGACGCGTCCATGTCGAGCAGCTCACCCGCGTGCGGAAACGTCCCTGCGGCGATCATCTGCGCGAGGTCCGCGGCGCTCTGGAGGTAGGTCAATTCCAGCCGGCTGGGAGTGCGCGCCGTGAGCAGGTTGGTGTTGCGCGCGATCACGCCGATCACCCGGCCCTCCCGGGAGACCGGGATCGCCTCGACCCGCACCGGTACGTCGTCGCGCCACTCCGGATCGCCCTCGCGCACGATCCGGCCCTCGTCCAGCGCCGCGTCCAACATCGGCCGCCGCCCGCGCGGCACGAAGTCGCCGACCAGGTCGTCCTGGTGCGAGGTGGCCCCGGTGTTCGGCCGCATCTGCGCGACCGCGACGTACTGCCCGTCCCCGGTGGGTACCCACAACACCAGGTCGGCGAAGGACAGGTCGGCGAGCAGTTGCCACTCGGACACCAACAGGTGCAGCCACTCCAGGTCGGCGGCGGGCAGCGCGGCGTGGCGGCGGACGAGATCGTTCATCGAGGGCACACCGGCAGCGTACTTTCCGACCGGCCTGCGATCCTGGGCGCCCCACTCCGCCGCACCTGTGAGGTCTCGATGTCCACCGAATCGCCCACGTCCCGGCAGTCCATCGGCGGCGGCGGTCACCCGCTGGACTGGCTCGACGTACGGGAGAAGGAGCGGGTCGAGGCGGGGCTGCGCCGCCGGCTGCGACCGCGCGCGGCGACGGCGGGCGGGTTGGATCTGGCCGGAAACGACTACCTGGGGCTGTGCCGTGACGACCGGGTGCTGGAGGCGACGGTCCGCGCGGTGCGCACCTGGGGCGGCGGCTCGACCGGGTCGCGGCTGGTGACCGGGTCCACCACGCTGCACGCCGAGTTGGAGACCGCGTTGGCCGAGCACATGGGCGCCGAGGCGGCGCTGGTGTTCTCCTCCGGCTACCTGGCCAACCTCGGGGTGATCGCCGCACTGGTCGGCAAGGGCGGCCTGGTCGTGTCCGACGCGATCAACCACGCGTCGATCGTCGACGCGTGCCGGCTCTCCCGGGCCCGGGTGGCGATCACCGGGCACCGCGACGTCGAGGCGGTGGCCCGGGTGCTGGCGGAACGGGCCGAGGAACGCGCCCTGGTGGTCGTGGACGCGGTTTTCTCGGTCGACGGGGACATCGCCCCCCTCGCGGAGCTCGCGGCCGTCACACGGCGATATGGCGCCGTGTTGCTCGTGGACGAGGCGCACGGCCTGGGTGTGGTCGGTCCGGGCGGCCGGGGCGCGGTGCACGCGGCGGGGCTGGCGGGGGCCGACGACGTGGTGCTGACCGCGACCCTGTCCAAGGCGCTGGGCTCGCAGGGCGGCGCGGTGCTCGGGCCGGCCCGGGTGATCGAGCATCTGGTGGACGCGGCGCGGCCGTTCATCTTCGACACGGGGTTGGCGCCGGCGTGCGCGGCGGCGGCCCTGGAGGCGTTGCGGATCCTGCGTGCGCAGCCGCGTCTGGCCGACGCGGTCCGGGCGAACGCGCGCGCGCTGTCGGCGGGCGCCCGTCAGGCGGGTCTGCGGGTGACCGAACCCGAGGGTGCGGTGGCGTCGGTGCTGATCGGCGACGCGCAACTCGCCTTCGACACCGCCGCGCGCTGCGCGGAGGCCGGCGTCCTGGTCGGCTGCTTCCGCCCGCCGTCGGTGCCGGACGGCATCTCCCGACTGAGGCTCGCGGCCCGCGCGGACCTGACGGCGGCCGACATCGCTCGGGCGGTGACGGCGCTGGAGGCGGCTACTTCGGCGTGAGCGCGCCGGGAGGCCGGGCGCCGTGGTTCGAGTGCCGCGTCTTCGGCGTGAGCGCGCCGCGAGGCCGGGCGCCGTGGTTTTGCGCCGCGTCGGGGTCTCGGGTCGTCACTTGTGGGCCCCGCGCCGGTGAGCCCTGCACTTGTGCGCCCTGCGGTTCGTCGATGTATGGCCCGATATCAGCCGGTATACGTGGCATTTCCCTCGACATTGGTCTAGACAACTAGGATTGGTCTGAACCAAAATGGGCGGCGGCCTCCCGGCCCGCACCGGGAGGCCGCCGAACGTTCGGCCGCGTAGCGGTCCCGCAGGGAAGGAAGGGCACGCGTGGCCGGCATTGGGGCACCTCGCGTGCTTGTGGACGGGACGCTTGTCGGCCCGGCCGAGGTGGGTGTGGAGCAGGGCCGGATCACCGGCGTCATCGAGGGCCCGGGCGGGCCCGACGGCCTGCGACTGCCACACGGCGTGCTCACCCCCGGCCTGATCGACCTCCAGCTCAACGGCGCGTTCGGACACGACTTCGTGGCGGCCGACGCGACCGCGTGGCGCGAGGTCGCCGCGAAGCTCCCCTCGACCGGGGTCACCGCGTTCTGCCCGACCTTCATCACCGGCGACCTGGACACGCTCACCGCGGCCCTCGTGCGGGCCGCGGAGCTGCGCGCCAAGTTCGCCCAGGAGCCGATCGCCCGCGACCTGGGCGTGCACCTGGAGGGGCCGTTCCTGTCCCCGGTCCGGGCCGGTACGCACCCACCGCAATACCTGCGCGAGCCCACCGCCGAACTGGTCGACCGCCTGCTGCTCGACGACGTGGTCCGGGACGCGCTGACACTGATCACCCTGGCGCCCGAACTTCCCGGTGCGCTCGAGGCCATTCGACGCATCGTCGCCACGGGGATCCGAGTCTCGGCCGGACACACGGACGCGACCGCCGCCGAGATGTCCGCCGCCGCGGACGCGGGCGCGACCATGGTCACCCACCTGTTCAACGCGCAGCGCGGCCTGGGCCACCGCGAACCGGGCGTGGTCGGCGCGGCGCTGAGCGACCCGCGCCTGACCCCCGGCCTGATCGCCGACCTGCACCACGTGGTGGGCCCGGTCTGCTCACTGGTCCTGCGAGTCGCCGGCGAGCGCACCGCGCTGGTCACCGACGCGATGGCCGCCGCCGGCATGCCACCGGGCCGCTACCGCCTCGGCGACGTCGACGTGACCCTGGTCGAGGGCGACGTTCCGCGCAACCCGGACGGCACCATCGCCGGCTCCGCCCTCACCCTCGACGTCGCCGTGCGCAACCTGGTCGGCCTGGGCAACCCCCCGGCCCGCGTCCTCACCTCCGCCACCCGGGTGCCCGCCGACGCCCTCGGCCGCACCGACCTGGGCCGGCTCACCCCGGGCGCCGCCGCCGACCTGGTCTGGTGGAGCGACGACTGGACGGTGCTCAAGACGTGGGTCGGCGGCGTGGTGGCCTACGAAGCGGGCATCTGACCGCCGCCGCCACACCCCACGCCGGCGGCTCGGCCGGCGTGGACCCGCCCTCCCGGGGCAGCCGCAGGACATGAACACGACTGCCAAGGCACTGCCCTATCGCCCGATCGGCCTGCTCGCCGGCATCGGCGCGGGCATGCTCGCCGGAAAGCTCGCCGACCACACCTGGACGACCCTCACCGGCCGCGACGACGCAGCCGACGCGTGGGACCGCGACCGGGGTTGGACCGAAATCCTGCTCACCGCCGCGATCGAGGGCGCGATCTTCGCCGTCACCCGCACCGCGGTCGAACGCGCGGGCGCTCTGGGGGTGAAGCGGGCCACGGGGTCGTGGCCTGGGGCGTGAGGGGGAGGGGGTAGTGGGGAGCGGGGAGCGGGGAGCGGGGAGCGGGGGATGGGGGGAGTCGCGGGCGTGGGGAACGGGCACGGCCGGAGTCGCAGGCACGGCGTTGCTGCTTGTTGGGCGACTTCGTCGCCGGCTCGCGAGGCACCGCCTTTTTTCTCTCCCCCGCTTCGCTCCTCCGAGAAAAAAGGCGGCCCCTCGCTCGTGACTTCGTGTCCCTCCGCTTCGCTCCGGGGCACGAAGTCAAAGTTCTGCGGCTCCGCCGCTCTCCGCGCTTCGCGCGTCGATCACGAGGTCTCAACCGCGTCGTGGGCGCTGACGCGCCGGACCGCAGCCAAGCTCGGGGGCCCAGGGGAAGCCGATTCCTCGCCGCGGCCAGCCCACCCGACCCAGGCAGCCACCCCGGGGTCACAGGGACGGGCCAAGTCGCCTCGGCGCTCCAAGCCCTGCGCCCGACCTCGTGCTTCTCGCATCGGTCACGAGGTCTTGCCGGGCCAGGCCAACCCGCCCATGTGCGAGCAACCACTCCGGAACCCCCAATCCCACCCGCCCGCGGCCGGCCACGCCGGAGGCCGCGGGGCCGCGGGGCCGGAGCAGGTCACGCCGCCGCCCGTAAAACCCCAACCTCCGCGGCAAACGCAACGGGTGGAGCGGGTGGGTACACAACCAAAGCAACCCGAGGCGCAACCGCAGCACCGTGCGCCCGGCCCCGGAACCATCAGGACATGGTCACCGGGCCGGACCGGGCCCACCCCCAAGGAACCGCAGCCTCGAACGGACACGCAACGGGTGGGCGGGTGGGCACAGCAGCAGAACCGAGTGCCTCGCGAGCGCGGCCAAGCGGACCCGAGCCGCATGGACCCATCAGGGCCACACGGCCACGAGGTCAGTGGGTCTCCGTGACCTTCGCGAGTGCGCGAGGCGCGTCCGGGTCGAGGCCGCGGGCCATGGTGACCTCGTAGGCCAGGAGTTGCAGCGGAATGATCTCCAGGATGGGCTGGACCTCCTCGGCGACGCCTTCGGGGAGGGCAAAGCCCGCCGAGGCGCGGGCGACCTGGTCGGCGGTACCGATCACCATCAGGTCCGCGCCGCGGCCGCGGAGGCGTTCCAGGACGGGCTGGAGGGCGTCACCGCCCTTGCCGTCGGGGACCACCGCGATCACCGGGCTGACGTTGTCGACCATGGCCAGCGGACCGTGCAGCAGGTCGGCGCCGGAGAACGGCTGGGCCGGGATGTAGCTGGTCTCCATGATCTTGAGCGCGGCCTCGCGCGCCGTCGGGTAGCCGTAGCCGCGCGAGGTGATCACCAGGCGCTGCGCGAAGCGGTACCGCTGGGCGAGTTCGGCCACCTCGTCCCGGCGGTCCAGGACGTCCTGGGCCAGCGCGGGCAGCAGGTCGGCCGGCGAGGTGTCGCCGGCGCGCAGCCCCTCGACGAACAGGTACAGCGCGAGCAGTTCCGCCGTGTACGTCTTGGTCGCCGGCAGCGCCTTCTCCGGGCCGGCCAGCACGTCGATGTGGAACTCGGAGACGGCGGCCAGCGCCGATTCCGGGTTGTTGGTCACCGCGAGGGTGATCGCGCCGGCCTTGCGGGCCGCCTCGGTGGAGGCCACCAGGTCGGGCGAACCGCCCGACTGGGAAACCGTGATCACCAGGCAGTCGGACAGGTCCGGCTTCGCGCCGTACGCGGTGGTCGTGGACATCGAGGTCAGTCCCGCGGGCTTGCCCAGCAGCACCTCGATCAGGTACTTCGCGTACAGCGCGGCGTTGTCGCTGGTGCCGCGCGCCGTCAGCAGCACGAAGCGCGGGTTTCGCGCGGCGATCTCGGCCGCGATGGCCCGGATCGCCGGCGCGCCCTCGGTCAGGATCCGGCGCAGGACGGCAGGCTGCTCCGCCATCTCGGCGGACATGATGGTGCCCCGGTCGGGTCCCAGGGCGTCACGGTCGTCGGTGGCGGACATGGTGCGGCCTTCCGTTGATTCCACTTGCTGAATTTGTTCGGTGTCGGTGGTTGTCGCCGGTCGGGCGTTCGGTGCGGCGGGTCGAGGGCCGGGTGATCGGTTGGTGTTACCGGCGGGCACGAGGGAATCCCGGCGCCGGTCACGCTGGCGGCCGGAGCCACGGTTTTGGGCCGACCACCGTTCCCAGTGTCCGCCGGCAGCGTGTCCGACCGGTTCACAGCGTCCGGACGCTTCGTGGCCGATCGGCGTGCCGAGCGTGTGTCGGCGCGCTCAGCCCAGCCGCCGCGCCGTCAGGATCTCCGTCGCCGCGATCCCGCAGACCGTGGCGGCGCCGTGCGTGGCGAGGTGGGCGGCGCCCGGAGTGGCAGCTCCGGGGATGCCCATCTCGACCACGACGGCGTCCGGCCGGGCGGCGAGCAGGCTCGCCACGATTTCGGTCGCCCAGTCGTGGTGGTCCAGATTGCGGACCACCAGGACCAGGGGGCGGTCGGTCGCCGAGCGCAGCGCGTCCTCGACCAGTTGCGGGTCGGCGGTGCGGGCGCGGGTGACCGTGGTGCCGGGCAGGGCCTCGGTCAGGACCGGGGCGATGCCCCACGGGGTCTGCTCGCCGACCGCGATGTTGGCGGTGGGCGACAGCTCGACCACGTGTGCGGGGGTGGTGATCGGGACCACCGTGCCGGTCACCCGAATCGCGCGGCGGGCCGCGTCCAGGCCGAGTGCGTAGTCGACCGGTTCGGCCGCGCCGACCTTGGCCCACGTGGCCAGCGCGTGCACCCGGCCGGCCGCGTCCACCAGGCGTTCCTCGGCGAGCCGGCCCTCGCGGACCGCGGTCACCAACGCGTCGCGCAGGTGCAGCACGGTGTCCTCGTCGCACAGTCCGCCGCCCACGCACACCGCGTCGACGCCGGCCGCGATCGCGCGCACCGTGCCGTCGGCGATGCCGTAGGTGTCGGCTATCGCGCCCATCTCGATCGCGTCGGTGACGATCAGGCCGGTGTAGCCCAGTTCCCCGCGCAGCAGGCCGGTCATGATCTTGTGCGACAGCGTCGCCGGGAACTCGGTGTCGTAGGCCGGCAGCAGGATGTGCGCGCTCATGATCGCCTTGCTGCCCGCCGCGATGCTCGCGTGGAACGGGACCAGCTCGCGCGTGGCCAGCGTTTCGCGCGAGACGTCCACGAGCGGCATCCCGTGGTGCGAGTCCATCGCGGTGTCGCCGTGGCCGGGGAAGTGCTTGACGCACGCGGCCACACCGGCCGCCTGCAGGCCGGTCACGTACGCGGCGGTGTGCCGCGCGACCAGTTCGGGGTCGGACCCGAAGGAGCGCACACCGATGATCGGGTTGTCCGGGTTGGAGTTCACATCGGCGGACGGCGCCCAGTTGAGGTTGACGCCGCACGCGGCCAGCTCGCGCCCGAGCCCGCGTGCGACCGCCTCGGTGGTCGCGATGTCGTCGACCACGCCCAGCGCCAGGTTGCCCGGCCAGTGGCTGCCCGTGTTCACATGGATGCGGGTGACGTCACCACCCTCCTCGTCGATCGCGACGATGAGGTCGGGGTTCTCCCGGCGCAGTTCCTCGGTCAGCGCGGTGACCTGCTCGGTGGTCGCGATGTTGCGACCGAACAGACCCACCGAGCCCAGCCCGCCGGCGATGTGTCGGCGCAGCCACTCGGGCGCGGTCAGACCGTCGAAACCGGGCTGCAGGACGGCGAGCGCGAGGCGCTCGAGACGTTCGGACATGGTCGATCAGCCCTTTACCGCGCCGGAGGTGAGACCGCCGGTGACCTTGCCCTGCAACACCAGGAAGATCGCAAGCACCGGAAGCATGAACAGGGTGGAGGCGGCCATGATGGCGCCCCAGTCGGTGGTCAGACCGTTGCTGAACGAGTTGAGCCAGGTCGGCAGCGTGCGCTGGTTCGGGTTGTTGATCAGCAGCGCGTTGGCGAACGCGAACTCGTTCCACGCGGTGATGAAGCCGAACAGCGACGTGGACAGCAGGCCCGGGGCCAGCAGCGGGAAGACGATCTTGCGGAACGCGGTGAACCGCGAACAGCCGTCCACCCGGGCGGCCTCCTCCAACTCGACCGGGATGCCGCCGAGGAAGCCGCGCAGGGTCACGATCGAGAAGGGCAGTGTCATCACGAAGTAGATCGCGGTGAGCATCGGCAGCGAGTCGAGCAGGTCGTTGTCCCGCGCGATCAGGTACATCGGGATCATCAGCGCTTCCCACGGCGCCATCTGCGCGATGAACACCATCAGGATGAAGGGCGCCCGGCCCTTCCACTGCATGCGGGCCACCGCGAACGCGGCGAAGCACGCGACGACCAGGGCCAGCAGTACGCCGACGCCGGCCACGATCAGGCTGTTGCGCCAGTAGTCCCAGAAGAACGGCTGGTTTGTCGCGGTGTCGAAGTTCTTGAACGAGATCGAGCTCGGCCAGAATTTCGGGGTCGGCGACTGCACGTCCTTGGCCGGCTTGAACGCGGTCAGGACCATCCAGTAGACCGGGAAGATCGACACGGCGAAGACCAACAGCGCCGCGACGTTGAGCGGAATCCGCTTCAGGGTGCGCGCCTTCACTTGTCGGCCTCCCGCTCCTGCTTGAACATCTGACGGAAGTAGAAGACGAGCATCACCACGAGGATCAGCACGGTGATCGTCGAGATCGCCCCGGCCATGTCGAACAACTTGAGCGACATGCCCTGCTGATACGCGTACACGGGCAGCGTGCGCACGTCGTTGATCGGTCCGTTCTCGCCCGCGATCGCCCAGATCTGGGCGAAGCACTTGAAGATCCAGATCACTTCGAGCGAGGCCACCAGCGCGAAGATCGGGCGCAGGATCGGGAAGGTGATCGAGCTGAAGATCCGCACCGGACCCGCGCCGTCGAGCCGCGCCGACTCGTACACGTCGGTGGACACGGTGGTCAGGCCGGCGTAGATGGTCAGTGTCGCGAACGGGATCGACTGCCACACGATCAGCAGGGTCACCACCACCAGCGTGGAGGTGCCGTGCGCGAACCATGTGTAGTTCTCGTAGTCGAAGCCGAGCTTGACCAGCGCCCAGTTGACCACGCCGTTGTCCGAGCGGAAGAGCCACTTGAAGATCGTGGTGGCCGCGATCACCGGGGTCGCCCACGCGGCGACCAGGCCGATCAGCACGAGGATGCGCATGAACTTGCCGAGCTTCATCAGCATCAGCGCGCACAGCGTCGAGATCACCATGATCGCCACGACGTTGACCGCGGTGAAGTAGAACGAGCGCCGGGTGACTTCCCAGAACTCGCTGTCCTTGAAGACGGCGTCGTAGTTCTCCCAGCCGACGTACTCGGCCGACCGCGAGATGAGCTGCTTGAAGCGGTAGTGCTGGAACGACAGCATGACGTTCCGGACCACCGGATAGAACAGCAGGAAGGCGATCCCGAGGATCGCGGGCGCGACAAGCAGGTAGGGGGTGACCAGCTTGGCGATCCCCGACGGCTTGCGCGGGGGCTTCGTTGCGCGTCTGGCACCGGTCGGTGCCGCTTTGCGCGGGGGCTGCGTAGGTGTCGCGACCACCGCATCTGCCTTGGAGGCTGACACAGCTGCCTTCCCGTTGTTCGGTGTCGGGGGTCTGCGGCCCGTCCGGCCCGATGGCGGGACGTGGCGAGAGCGCGGAGCCGGCGGCGGGGAACCGCCGGCGGGCCGCGCCGAGTGGGCCGAGCCGGTCCCGCCGCGAGGGTGTACCCCGCGACGGGAGCCGGTCGTTCGGCCCGGTTGCGCTTCACCCGAGGCGCTCAGCGGTTCGGGTGCACGCGCCGGGTCAGTTCTTGGTGTTCAGCGTCTTCTCGATCGACGCGTTGGCTTCCTTGCCGGCCGCGGCCGGGTCGCCACCGGTCAGCGCCTTGGTGAGGTACGCCTTGATCGGGTTGTTCTCCTCGACGGAGGCCCAGTTCGGCGAGTTGGGGGTGGCGAAGCCGTTCTTCGCGCCCTCCATCATCGCGGCGCCACCCGGGTCGGCCGTGACGGCGCTGGCGAGCGTGGTCTTGTTCGGGAGCTGCTTGGTGGCCTGCGCGAGCTTGGTCTGCCACTCGTCGCTGTTGATCAGCTTGATGAAGTCGTAGGCCAGGTCCTGGTTCTTCGACGCCTCCGGGACCATCAGGTCGGAACCGCCGGTGAGCACCGCGCCGGCCTTGCTCGCGTCCTTGCCCGGGATCGGGAAGAAGCCGAACTTGTCCTTCAGGGCCGGGTTGGCCTTGGCGATGGTCTCCGCCTCGGCCGGCACCGCGACGAACTGGGCGATCTTGCCGCCGTCCGCCGCGAGGACCTCGGGCTGCGTCTTCTCGTCGCTGTCCTTGGGGCCCTTGCCGAGGGCCTGGAGCTCCTTGTAGAAGTTCGCGGCGGCCACGGCCGGGGCGGCGTCCAGGTTGGCCTTCCAGGCGCTGCCGGACTTGGTGGCGATGTCGGCGCCCTCGTCCTTGAGCAGGCCCGCGTAGAAGTACCAGTTCTGACCGGGCAGGTAGATGCCCTGCTGGTCGCCGGTGTTGAGCTTCTTGGTGTTCTCGATCCACTCGGCGCGCGTCTTCGGCGGCTGGACGCCGGCCTTGGCGAAGAGCTCCTTGTTGTAGATCACGACACGGTTGGCGGCGTAGAACGGGATGCCGTACGTCTTGCCGTCGACCTTGCCCGGGTCGGACAGGCCGGTCAGCCAGTCCTTGCCGGCGAGCTCGGTGACCTTGGAGCTGAGGTCCTTGAGGCCGCCCGAGGCGCCGTACTGGGCGATCTGGGTGTTGCCGGCCTCGATCACGTCGGGCGCGTCGTTGCTGGCCAGCGCACCGGTGACCTTCTGGCCGATGCCGTTCCACTGCTGGATCTGCACGTCCAGCTTGGCGCCGGGGTGGTCCGCCTCGAACTTCGCCTTGAGCGCGGCGATGTAGTCGTCGGGCGCGGAGCCCTTCATCAGCCAGACGCGGACGGTCTTGCCGTTGCCCGCGGCCGGCGCGTTGGACGCCGCCGCCGGCTTGTTGTCCTTGTTGTCATCGCTGCTGTCGGATCCACAGGCGGCAACACCGGTCAGCGCCGCCGCGACACCGGCCGCGACGAGAAGACGACGCTTCACTACATCCTCCTCAGGATGTCGGGCACCGCAGTTCGGTTTGGAGTTGCCGATGTCCCCCGTCGGATCCGTGAGGTGCGCGGACCGACCGAGTCCCCCACTGGGGAGGGGACTCGAATGGGAAAACACTGACGCACCAGGGACGAGGGTTGCGCGGTGACCATCAATGGTTTAGACCATTTCGGAGGTTGGCATAGACCAATTGGGGTGTCAAGGTTCCGTAGACGGCGAACCCGCGCTGTTATCGGACCGACATCCGCACTCCTGGTCCTGGGGGGATCGGTGGTCGTGCCACGATGGGGACCGAACGTGTCAGGAGGGCACCGGTGACGGCGGAACACGCGACCACGACCGCGGCGGACAGTGCGATGGCAGGAGGCGACGCCGGCCTCGAGTCGAGCGCGCGCGTGCCCAAGTACTACCGCCTCAAGCGCCATCTTCAGGAGCTGACCAACACCCAGCCACCGGGTACGCCCGTGCCGCCCGAGCGAACCCTCGCGGCGCAATTCGACATCTCGCGCACCACCGTGCGCCAGGCGCTCCAGGAACTGGTCATCGAGGGCCGGCTCGAGCGTGCCCAGGGCCGGGGCACCTTCGTCGCCAAGCCCAAGGTCGCGCAGAGTCTCCAGCTCACCTCGTACACCGAGGACATGCAGGCACAGGGCCTGGAGCCGACCTCGCGACTGATCGAGATCGGCTACATCACCTGCGACGACCACCTCGCGGAACGGCTCGCGATCCGGCCCGGCAACCGGGTGCTGCGGATAGAGCGCCTGCGGCTGGCCAACTCCGAGCCGATGGCGATCGAGACCACACATCTGTCCACCAAACGATTCCCGGGCCTGCGCAAGCACCTGGCCAAGCACAACTCGCTCTACCGGGCCCTGTCGGCCGGCTTCGACGTACACCTGGCCGAGGCCGAGGAGACGATCGAGACCGCGATGGCCACCCCGCGCGAGGCGGGCCTGCTGGGCACCGACGTGGGCCTGCCGCTGTTGCTGCTGTCCCGACACAGCTTCGACACCGAGGGTGAACCGGTCGAGTGGGTCCGGTCCGTGTACCGGGGGGATCGATACAAGTTCGTCGCCCGCCTGCGCCGCCCCCAGGAGTGAACCCGGCGGCGATCGGCCCCGCCGCATGCCATCGGCCGGGCGATCCGGGTCCGCCCGGGTCGCCCGGCCGATCGCCGGAGCAATGCCGTTCGCTCCCACAGCCCCGTGCAGCGGGCCGCCGAATCGGCGAGTGAGGCGGCTCCGCCGAGCCGCACACCCACCACCTCGATCATGCACCCGCACCCGGGTCGCCCACCGGGGCCACAGGTCCACGAACCGCAGGCCCAAGGTCCCTCTAGGCTGAACCGCCATGAGCGTTCTCGTGGTGACCGGTACCGACACCGGGGTGGGCAAGACGATCGTCACGGCGGCCGTCGCCGCGATCGCGGCCGTGCGCGGTGGCACGGTAGCGGTGGTCAAGGCCTCGCAGACGGGCGTGGCACCGGACGAGCCGGGGGACCTCGCGGACGTGCGGCGCCTGGCCGGGGTGACCGACCTGCACGAGTACTCCCGCTACCCGGACCCGCTCTCCCCCGCCGCCGCGTCCCGGGTCTCCGGCCTGCCGCCGGTGGATCTGTACGGCGTCGCCGACCGGGTGCGCAGGCTCGCCAAGGAGACCGACCTGGTCGTCATCGAGGGCGCGGGCGGCCTGCTCGTGCGCTTCGACGACGACGGCACCACGATCGCCGACCTCGCGCACGAGCTCAAAGCGGGCGCGCTCGTGGTGGCCAGGCCCGACCTGGGCACCCTCAACCACACCGCGCTCACCCTGGAGTCGATGGCGCACCGGGGCGTGGACCTGGTCGGCGTGGTGATCGGCTCCTGGCCCGCCGAACCCGACCTGGCGATGCGCTGCAACGTCCGGGATCTGGAGACCCTGGCCGCCCGCCCGCTGGCCGGTGTCCTGCCCGCCGGCGCGGGCTCGCTGCACCCCGCCGACTTCCTGCTCACCGCCCGCGCGAGTTTGTCCCCCGCCCTGGGCGGTACCTTCGATCCGGCCGCGTTCCGCGCCATACAGGATCCGACCGCGAGGTGAGCGACATGACGGAAACCCTCGACAGTGACCGTACGCAGACCGTGAACGACGACATCCTGGCGGTGGCCCGGCACCAAGTCCTCGACGAGGGGCGCGGCTTGGACGCCGATCAGGTGCTCGCCGTGCTGAACCTCCCGGACGACCGCCTGGAAGAGCTGCTCCAGCTCGCGCACGAGGTCCGGGTCCGGCACTGCGGCCCCGAGGTCGAGGTCGAGGGCATCGTGTCGGTCAAGACCGGCGGCTGCCCCGAGGACTGCCACTTCTGCTCGCAGTCGGGCCTGTTCCCGTCCCCCGTACGGGCCGCGTGGCTGGACATCCCCTCGCTGGTGCAGGCCGCCCGGGAGACCGCCGCGACCGGCGCCACCGAGTTCTGCATCGTGGCCGCCGTACGCGGCCCGGACGAGCGGCTGATGAAGCAGATGCGCGAGGGCGTCGCGGCCATCCGCGAGGCCGTCGACATCAACATCGCCGCGTCGCTGGGCATGCTCACCCAGGAGCAGGTCGACGAACTCGCGGACATGGGCATCCACCGCTACAACCACAACCTGGAGACGGCCAAGTCGTACTTCACCAACGTGGTCACCACCCACACGTGGGAGGAGCGCTGGGACACCCTGCGGATGGTGCGCGCGGCGGGCATGGAGGTGTGCTGCGGCGGCATCGTCGGCATGGGCGAGTCCGCCGAGCAGCGCGCCGAGTTCGCCGGTCAGCTCGCCGAGCTGGAGCCGGACGAGGTACCGCTGAACTTCCTCAACCCGCGCCCGGGCACCCCGTTCGCCGACCAGGAGGTGCTGGAGCCGCGCGAGGCGCTCAAGATCATCGGCGCCTTCCGGCTCGCCCTCCCCCGGACCATCCTGCGCTACGCGGGCGGCCGGGAGATCGCGCTCGGCGACCTGGGCACGCGTGAGGGCCTGCTCGGCGGGATCAACGCGGTGATCGTCGGCAACTACCTCACCACCCTGGGCCGCGCCGCGGACGCCGACCTGCAACTGCTCGAGGAACTGAGCATGCCGGTCAAGGCGCTCAACCAGACCCTGTAGGGCGCCCCTGCCCGAGCCGCCGACGGCCCCGCCCCGGGGCCGTCGGCGGTCGCCCCCTACTGCCCGGTAGCGCACGCGGATAGGTTTCCCTCCGGCACGACGGTGGCGGCGTCTACGGCGACGGAGGCCGGACATGCGCGCACGACGAGGGGACCAAGAACGCGAAACCGGCGACGGGCGGGTCGAGGGACACGGTGGCACGCTGGCCGTCGCGGCCGCCCGGGCGCACGGGATCGACACGATGTTCACGCTGTCGGGAGGCCACGTCTTCCCGCTCTACGACGCCGCGGTCGACACCGAGCCGCCGCTGCGGGTGGTGGACGTACGGCACGAGCAGACCGCCGTGTTCGCCGCCGAGGCGACCGCCAAGCTCACCCGCCGACCGGGACTGGCGGTCCTGACCGCGGGGCCCGGCGTCACCAACGGGATCAGCGCGGTGGCCACCGCCTGGTTCAACGGCTCGCCGATGCTGGTGCTGGGCGGCCGGGCACCCGCGTTCCGCTGGGGCTCGGGGGCGCTCCAGGAACTGGACCACCCGCCATTGCTCGCGCCGGTCACCAAGCGCGCGGCCACCGTGCACGACACCGACCGGATCGCCGCCGAGGTGAACGCCGCGCTCACCCTGGCGAACAGCCCGCACCGGGGTCCGGTCTTCCTGGACGTGCCGATGGACGTGCTCTACGACCGGGCCGAGGTGGCGCTGCCACCCGTCGAGCCGCCCGCGCCGGTGCCTCCCGACCCGGACGTGGTCGCCGAGATCGCCGACCTGCTCGCCCGCGCGCTGCGACCGGTCCTGGTGCTCGGCCAGGACGTGTGGATCGGCGGCGCCGAGCAGGCCGCGCGCCGCGCCGCCGAGACGATCGGCCTGCCGGTGGTGGCCAACGGCATGGGCCGCGGTGTACTGCCCACCGGCCACCCGCTGCTCGCCGGCCGGGCCCGGGCGGCCGCGCTCGGCGGCGCCGACCTGGTCCTGGTTGCGGGCGCGCCGCTGGACTTCCGCCTCGGCTACGGCAGCTTCGGCGGCCGGGCCGGCGGCCCGCCCGCCCGCGTCGTGCACCTGACCGACTCCGCGCCGGGGACCGGCCCGCACGCGCACTGCGGGATCACCGCCGCCGCCGACCTCAGCGCCCTGTTCGACGCGCTCACCGTCGCATGGGCACGGGTCGGCCGGGTCGGCATGTACCGGACCTGGTCCACACACGTGCGCGCCGCGGCGCACACCGCCGCCCAGTCCGACGCCCCGCTCCTGGGCAGCGCCGGCCGGCCGATCCACCCGGCCCGCGTGCACGGCGAACTGCTCCGCGTCCTCGACGAGGACGCGGTGGTGATCGGCGACGGCGGCGACTTCGTGTCCTTCGCGGGCAAGTACATCGAGCCCGCGCGCCCGGGCGGCTGGCTCGACGCCGGCCCGTACGGCTGCCTGGGCACCGGCCTGGGCTACGCCCTGGGCGCCCGGCTGGCCCGGCCCTCGGCCCAGGTGGTGCTGCTGCTGGGGGACGGCGCGGCGGGCTTCTCGCTGATGGACGTGGACACCCTGGTCCGGCACCGCCTCCCGGTGGTGCTGATCGTGGGCAACAACGGCTGCTGGGCGCTGGAGAAGCATCCGATGCGGATGTTGTACGGCCACGACGTGGCCGCCGACCTGGCCCCGGCGACCCGCTACGACGACGTGGTGCGGGCGTTGGGCGGCGCGGGCGAGACGATCACCCGGCCCGAGCGGATCGCCCCCGCGCTGCGCCGCGCGTTCGCCTCCGGCGTGCCGTACCTGCTGAACGTGCTCACCGATCCGGAGGCGATCTACCCGCGCGCGACCATCGGGGTGTGATCCGCAGCGTAAACTGGACGGCTATGAATCCTCCTGTCTCCGCCGCCGCGGCCCGACCCCACGATCGGCACCCCGCTCCCGCCGGCGTCCACATTCGCCAGGCCCGTCCGGAGGAGTACGAGGCGGTGGGGGAAGTGACCGTCGCGGGCTACGCGGGTCTGCTCGCCGCCGACCGGGACTACGTCGAGGATCTGCGCAAGGCCGCGCACCGCGCGGAGAACTCCGAGCTGCTCGTGGCCGTGGACGAGGCCGACGGCAAGATCCTGGGCACCGTCGCGTTCGTGCTGCCCGGCAGCGCGTACGCGGAGGTCTCCCGGGAGGGCGAGGGCGAGTTCCGGATGCTCGCGGTCGACCCGGACGTGCGGGGGCGTGGCATCGGCGAGGCGCTGGTCGAGGCCTGCCTGGAGCGGGCCCGCAAGCACCACTTCACCGCCGTCGCGATCTCCACCGTGTGGGACATGCGCGCCGCACACCGCCTCTACGCGCGGATGGGCTTCCACCGGGCGCCCGAGCGCGACTGGTGGCCGGTGCCCGAGGTGGAACTGATCTGCTACCTCAAGGACCTGCGCGAGACCCCGCGGACCTGACCCGGCACGCGTGCCGCGGCCGCCGGGAGGGCCGGTCCGGCGTTGGGGACGCAGGCCGTAATCTACGGCCGTGACCACCATTGCAGCCTTCTGCGACCACTGCGGCGAACAGCTTGCCGGCGCCGCGCACGACGACTGTGTGCGGCGCCGCGAACTCGAACCGCCGCGCTACTGCGGACAGTGCCGGCGGCGGATGACCGTACAGGTGACCCCGCGCGGCTGGACCGCCAAGTGCGTCGAGCACGGAGTGCTCACGTCGGCCTGACCGGCACGAGGGGCCCGGTGCGCGCGGCTCGACCCGGCGCGCTCGACCCGGGCGCGAGCGGTCGGCCCGACCCGGCCGGGGCGCCCCCCGCAGGACACCTCGGCGGGGGCGGCTACTCGATCACCGCGATCGGGTCACCCTCCTGGATCACGTCGCCCTCGGCCACGGTGATGCGGGCGATGGTGCCCGGGAACTCGTTGAGGACCGGGATCTCCATCTTCATCGACTCCAGAATGACCAGGGTGCTGCCGGCCTCGACCGTGTCCCCCTCGTGGGCGACGACCTTGGCCACGTTGGCCACCATCTCCGCCAGGACCTGCTCGGCCATCGTCGTTCCTCCTTCGGGCCCGGGTCGGGCCGTTGTGAAGCGCGTGTCGGGCGGGGCGCGATCGCGCCCCGCCCGAAATCCAACCACGGGAAGCCGCCTGCGGCGGGCGTCATCGACGACAAGGCCGGCCCGCATCGGCAGCCGGCCTCCCGCTCAGTCGGCCCGCTCCAGCACCTGCGCCAGCGCCTCGACCACCCGCGGGTCGTACGCCCCGGCCGCGTCGGCGCGCAGCCGCGCGAACACCTCGCGCCGCGCCCGCGGGTCGTCGGTCGGCGCGATCAGGTCGTCGTAGGCGTTGACGACCTTGATGATCCGGCTGGCCAGCGGTGGCGGCGGCCCGGCCGCGTCGTCGTGGTAGGGGTCGGCCTGCGCGGCCACGATGGTGGCGACCCGGTCCAGCACGCCGCTCTCCCGGATCACGTCCGCGCCCAGTCGGGCGATCCGGCGCTGTTCGGCCTCGGGCAGATCCAGCGTGGTGCCGCCGGGCACCGGGTCGACGAGCGCGAGTTGCCCGATGTCGTGCATCTTCGCCGCGTACGCCAGCTCGCGCAGCTCCACCTCGCCGAGCCCGAGGTCCACCCCGACCGCGTGCGCGAGTTCGCCCACCCGGGCCGCGTGCCCCGGCGACCCGCACCCGGCCGCCTCCGGCAGCCGGGACAGCGCGTCGACGGTCTGCCGATGCACCATCCGGATCGCCGTGTAGCGCCGGAAGGACAGCAGCACCAGCAGTGACGGGACGCAGAACACCGGCACCGCCCACAGCCCCAACGCGCTGGTGGACAGCGCGATCAGCATCCCGGTCGCGCCCACGGCGGTACCGATCCCGGTCAGCCCGCAGGCCCTGTTCCCGGTGCCCTCGCCATCCGGCCCGATCCGCTCGGTGGGGCTCAACCCCGCGCACAGCGCCCGCAGTTCGGCCAGCAGCACGGGGCAGAACGGGCCGCCCACCCGCACTATCGCGGCCGCCACCGCGTCGCACAGCGACGTCAACAGCACCACCAGGACCAGGAACGTGCCATAGGCCCACCCGCGCGCCATCACCGGATCGAGCCCGCCGGTCGCGTACAGCGGCCGAAACAGCGTCGCCGCGAAGCCCGCCGCCAGCAACCGGCGCGCGACGTACCCCGGCGCCGGCGCCCGACCGCGCGCGACGTGCGGCAACGTCCCGGCGAGCAGCGCGACCCCGACCACCGCGACCACCTGGAGCACACCGTGCCGCGACACGGTGCCGTGCACGTCCGGGAGCAGCGCGTACGCGAGCGCGCCGGCCGCGCCCAGCGGAGCGGTCTCCCGACCGTCCGGCAGGCTCACCCGGGCCATCTCGCCGACGGCGATCACCGTGCCGAACACCAGGGCGTAGGACGGCTGCACGACGCCTCGGGCCGCGGTGGCGGCCAGCGCGGCGACGGCGGCGAGCGCACCGAGCACGAGCACCGCGGTACCGGTGTGCGCGCGCAGTCGCCCGGTCGTACCGCCCCGTTCGGGCCGGACCTCGGTCGCCGTCACGAGTCGCCACCGACCCGTCCGCGGGCCACCGAGTGGGTGTCGACGGGCGATTCCCCGCGTGGCCCGGGCACCCGGTCGCGCAGCTCGCCCGTCGGCTTCGGCGTCCGGGCCGGCTCGCCGCCCTCGGCCGGCTCGCCCTCCGGCCAGCCGTGCCGGTCCAATGCCTGGGCGAGTGCCTCGACCATCCTGGGGTCGAACTGGCTCCCGCTGCACCGCCGCAGTTCGGCCATTGCCGCGTCCGCGCCGCGCGCGGGCCGGTAGGAGCGGGTCGAGGTCATCGAGTCGAACGCGTCCGCGACCGCGATCACCCGGGCGAACTCGGGGATCTCGGCGCCGACCAGGCCCGCCGGATAACCGCGCCCGTCCATGCGTTCGTGGTGGTGCAGGATGCCGCCGTGCGCCTCGCCGAGGAAGGTCAGGTCGGCCACCATCTCGGCGCCGCTGACCGGGTGTCGCTGCATCTCGCGCAGTTCGTCCGCATCCAGCCGCCCCGGCTTGGTCAACACCCGGGTGGACACGCTCAGCTTGCCGACGTCGTGCAGGATCCCCGCGTAGCGCAGCCGGACCACGCGGTCCTCCCGCATGCCCAGCCGTCGGGCGATCAACACCGAGGCCCGGGCCACCCGTTCGCTGTGGCCCCGGGTGTAGCCGTCCTTGATCTCCACCGCGCGCACCAGGGTGCGCACGGTCGCCTCGTGCGCCGCCCGCTCGCGCGCCTGCTGGGCGTAGGCCCAGAAGGCCACGTACAGCGGGAGCAGTACGAGCACGGCCGCGAACACGCCCAGCCGCTGCTGCCACAACACGGCCATCATCAGCGCGATCGGCACCGAGCCCAGCCGCCAGCCGGCCGAGCGCACGAACACCTCGCGCAACACCGGGAGTCGGGCGGCGCCCTGGGTCGCGGTGCACAACCCGGCGTCCAGCAGCCCGCTCACCACGTACAGCGCCACTCCCGCCACGGCCGTCGGCACCAGCTTGGCGGGTAACTCGGAAGCGGTCGGATATCGCGACCCGTCCAGGAGTTCGTACACCCGGGAGGCGACCGCGACGGACAACACCAGATGCGCGGCGTTGACCACGGGAGTGACCGGGTCGGCGGCACGGGCCCGCGCGATCAGTACGCCGGGCACCACGATCGCCGCCGCCGCGCCGCCGGGCAACAGCGGCACGGCCGCGCACACCAACGGAAAAAGCGCCCCGTCGGGGGCGCCGCTCAGGCCGGTGAGTCGGGCTCGGGCCACCGCCCCGAAGGCGATGAACAACACCGCCAAAGCGCCCAGTCGATCGATGTCCACGCCCGACCACGGCAGCAGGATCAGCGCGGGCACGGACCCGCCCACCACGATCCCGACGTGGATCCGGGCGCTCGGCGGCAGCGTGCGCATGCGACTCCTCGGCTGGTCGCTCGGACCACCGAGAATAGGGCGCCCCACCAACGGCCGAAGGGCGCATGCCCGGTTTATCCCGGCCATGCGCCCTGTTTTAGCTCGTTCGGGTCAGCCACCCGCGCGGGTCGGCCACTCGATCGGGTCGAGGACCCGACGGCGCCGGCGCGTCGGCCGGGTCAGGACCGACCCGGTCGCTCTATCTCGACCACGGTCTCCTCGACGGAGACCCGCTGCGCGTCCACCTCGACCCGCACCAGCTTGATCCGCTCCAGCACCTTGTTGCGCAGCTCCGAGGGGACCTCGTCGCGCCCGCAGCAGCGGTGCACCAGCTCCTTCACCTGCTGCTCGAGCCCGTACTTGTCCAGACACGGCGAGCACTCGTCGAGATGGGTGCGGATGCTGGTGCAGTCCGCGTCCGCCAACTCGTTGTCGATGTACTCGTACAGGTGCCCGAGGATCTCGGAGCAATCCACCTCGTGGTGGTCACCGCAGCTCATGAGTCCGAGCCTTTCCGGTCGGTGCCTGCGGGGACGAGGCCGCGCTCACGTGCGTAGTCGGCCAGCAGATCGCGAAGCTGGCGCCGCCCGCGGTGCAGGCGCGACATCACGGTCCCGATGGGAGTACCCATGATGTCCGCGATCTCCTTGTACGCGAAGCCCTCGACATCGGCGAGGTACACCGCGATCCGGAACTCCTCCGGAATGGCCTGCAGGGCCGTCTTCACGTCGGAGTCCGGCAGGTGGTCGAGCGCCTGCGCCTCGGCCGAGCGCAGTCCGGTGGACATGTGCGACTCGGCGCGGTGTAGCTGCCAGTCCTCGATCTCCTCCGCATGCGATTCCAGCGGCTGCCGCTGCTTCTTGCGGTAGGAGTTGATGAAGGTGTTGGTCAGGATGCGGTACAGCCAGGCCTTGAGGTTGGTGCCCTCTTTGAACTGGTGGAACGACGCGTACGCCTTGGCGAACGTCTCCTGGACCAGGTCCTCGGCATCCGCCGGGTTGCGGGTCATCCGCAGGGCCGCCGAATACAACTGATCGAGGAACGGCAGGGCGTCCCGCTCGAACCGCGCGTCTTGCTGCTCCAAGGTCTCCGGTACGAGACCCACCTCCTTCAAGCCAGGAGTCGACGATATCGCCCGAGGCTGATCGGTGCCCGCACCCCACTCGGGCCAGGCGAGAAACGGTGCCTCGTTTCGGACAACCGAACCTGCGGCCTTGAGCATGGGAGCGACCTCCACTCGTCGACGCTTGACAGTTGGGGGAACACGTCGCCGACACGGATCATTCCCGCCCGCTCGCGGCCACCAGCCAATCGCCGACACCCGCTGTGATCAGGGCCAATGCCGCTTCCTGGGTGATCTCGGCACGCTTGGGCACGGCAAATCCGTGGTCCGCGAAGGGCACCGCGAGCACGCTCGGACCCTCCTTTGGGAACTCCGTCGGACCCCCGAACGAGTCGCGTTCGCCCTGGACGACGAGGGTCGGCACGCCGGCGCCGAGCAGTTCAGCCAAGCGCGAACGCTCCGGCCGACCGGGTGGATGCAGCGGGAAGGCCAGCGCGACCACACCCGCCACACCGGTCTCGCCCGCCATCCGGCACGCGACCCGCGCACCGGCACTGCGGCTGGCCCCGAACACCGGCAGCCCCTCGACCCGGTTGCGCCGGGAGATCTCGGTCAGCACCGGTCGCCAGCCCGCGTCCAGGGTCTTGGGCGCGGGAGCCAGTCGGCGGCCGGCGACCCGCCACGGCTGTTCCACCAGGGCCACGTGCATGCCGCGCGCGGGCAGCGCCGCCGCGAGCGCGACCAGGTCGCGCGCCTCGATCCCGCCGCCGGCGCCGTGGCTCGCCACGAACCACGCCCGGGCCGGGCCGCCCGTCGCGCGGTGCACGCTCACCCGCGCGGCGCCGACCGGCGTGTCCACCTCGAACACCTCGGGCGCCGCGGGCCCCCGGGTCGCCTCGGGCGCGACGGCGTCCGCCTCGACGCCGACGTTCTCCACGCGGACGGGCCCGGTCGGATCAGAAGAGCGTCGCGTCAACGGTGACCTCGTCCTCGGGAATCGCGTCGAGCAGGTGGGGCGCGTTGTTGCGCACGTTGTTCACGTCCGTCGAGACCGGGCGGGCGGTCATGAACCCGGTGGGCGGCGGCACCAACAGGCCGCGGACCTCCTCGGGCTCGGTCCACGCCGGGTCCAGCCACTCGTCCCACTTGTCCCGGATCAGCACCAGCGGCATCCGGTGGTGGATCCGGGACAGCTCGGGATCGGCGTCCAGGGTCAGGATCGTGCACGTCCACAACCACGCGAGCGGGTCGTCGTCCGCGCGCCCCCGGTCCCGCCACCACTCGTACAGCCCGGCGAAGGCCACCTCGGAGCCGTCCGCCGCGTGGATCCAGTACGGCTGCTTGCGGGACGCGCCCTTGGGGCCGTCCGGCGCGGTCTCCGGGGTGTGCCACTCGAAGTAGCCGTCGGCCGGGAGCAGGCACCGCCGCGCGGCGAACGCCTTGCGGTAGGCCGGCTTCTCGTGCACGGTCTCGGACCGGGCGTTGATCATCTTGGCGCCCATGCCGGGGTCCTTGGCCCAGGACGGCACCAGGCCCCACTTGACCGTGCGGAGTTGCCGGGCGGGCGGGCCACCGGACTCGACCGCGCGCTCCAGGACCGCGTAGACCTGTTTGGTCGGCGCGATGTTCCAGTCGGGTGGGAGTTCGTCCGCGGGGTCGAAGCGATCGACCTCGAACATCTCGACGAGGTCGTCGGGGCTCTTGCTGGACGCGTACCGGCCACACATGGCGTCCAGGGTGCCACGTACCGAATCGAAATCGGGGGCGGGCCCGCAAACGACTAGGCTTGGACCGTGATGTCTGCGTTGTGGTCTGCCCCTGTCGCCTCCGCTCCCGTGACCGCCACCGTCGAGGTGCCCGGGTCCAAGTCGGTGACCAACCGCGCCCTCGTGCTGGCCGCGCTGGCCGACGGTCCCGGCTATGTCCGCCGCCCGCTGCGCAGTCGCGACACGCTGCTGATGGTGGCCGGCCTGCGCGCGCTCGGCGTGGTGATCGAGGACCGCGGTCAGGACTGGTACGTGCTGCCCGGCGGGCTCACCGGCCCCGCGACCGTGGACTGCGGCAACGCGGGCACGGTGATGCGCTTCCTGCCGCCGGTGGCCGCGCTCGCCGACGGGCCGGTGCGCTTCGACGGCGACCCGCGCTCGTACGAGCGCCCCCTGGGCGGCGTGATCAACGCGCTGCGCGACCTGGGCACCCGGATCGACGACGAGGGCGAGGCCCGGCTGCCGATGACCGTGCTCGGCGGCGGCGGGGTCGAGGGCGGCGTGGTGCGCATCGACGCGTCCTCGTCGTCGCAGTTCGTCAGCGCGCTGCTGCTGTCCGGGCCGCGCTTCAACCTGGGTGTCGAGGTTCGGCACACCGGCAGCTCGGTGCCGTCGATGACGCACATCGCGATGACCGTGGACATGCTGCGCGCGGCCGGCGCGCGGGTCGACGACGCCGAGCCGAACGTGTGGCGGGTCGCCCCGGGCGCGCTGCTGGGCCGCGACATGGTGGTCGAGCCGGACCTGTCCAACGCCGGGCCGTTCCTGGCCGCCGCGCTGGTCACCGGCGGTTCGGTGACCGTACGGGACTGGCCGGAGTACACCACGCAGCCCGGTGACCGGCTGCGTTCGATCTTCACCGCGATGGGCGGCTCGTGCGTGCCGACCTCGGCGGGCCTGACCCTGACCGGCGGCACCGCGGTGCACGGCATCGAGGCCGATCTGCACGACGTCGGCGAACTGACCCCGGTGATCGCGGCGGTCGCGGCGCTGGCCGACGGCCCCAGCCGGCTCACCGGCGTGGCCCACCTGCGCCTGCACGAGACCGACCGGCTGGCCGCGCTGGTCAAGGAGATCAACGACCTCGGCGGCGACGTGAACGAGATCGAGGACGGCCTGGAGATCCGGCCGCGCCCGCTGCACGGCGGCGTCTTCCACACCTACGACGATCACCGGCTCGCCACCGCGGCCGCCGTGCTGGGCCTGGTGGTCCCGGGCGTGGAAGTGGAGAACGTGGAGACCACCGCGAAGACGCTGCCCGACTTCACCGGCCTGTGGACGCGCATGCTGAGCGCGCGACGCGGCTGAGGGGCTCGGGACGATGGCGGGACTCGGCTCCAACCGACGCAAGGACCTCGACGAGGACGACATCCGGATCCGCCCGGGCAAGCGCGGCTCGCGCCCGCGCACCCGGACCCGGCCCAAGCACGAGGACGCCCGCGAGGGGCGGGTGCTGACCGTCGACCGGGGTCGGTACACCTGCCTGCTGGAGGACGAGGACGCGCCGGACCGCTCGATCACCGCGATGAAGGCCCGCGAGCTGGGCCGCAAGGGCGTCGTGGTCGGCGACCGGGTCGGCATCGTCGGCGACCTCAGCGGCGAGGACGGCTCGTTGGCCCGGATCGTCCGGGTCGAGGAGCGCCGCTCCACCCTGCGCCGCACCGCGGACGACGACGACCCGTACGAGCGGATCATCGTGGCCAACGCCGACCAGCTCGCGATCGTCACCGCGCTGGCCGACCCGGAGCCGCGCCCGCGCCTGATCGACCGCTGCCTGGTCGCGGCCTACGACGCGGGCCTGGAACCGCTGCTGGTGTTGACCAAGGCCGATCTCGCCTCTCCCGACGACCTGTTGGAGATGTACGGCGCACTCGGCGTCGAGCACGTGGTCACCAGGAGCGCGTCCGACTGGGACCTGAACCCGATCCGCGCGCGCCTGGCCGGCAAGATCACCGTCTTCGTCGGTCACAGCGGAGTCGGCAAGACCACCCTGGTCAACGAGCTGGTCCCGGATCACCAGCGCGCGGTCGGACACGTTAACGAGGTGACCGGTCGCGGCCGACACACCACCACGTCGGCGCTGACCCTGCGGCTGCCCCCCTTCGCGGGCGAGGCGGCCGAGCCCGGCGAGGTCCGCGGCTGGGTCGTGGACACCCCGGGTGTGCGCTCGTTCGGCCTCAACCACGTCGACCTCGGCCGGGTGATCAACGCCTTCCCCGACCTCGCGGCGGGCACCGAGGACTGTCCGCGGGCGTGCTCGCACGACGAGCGGGACTGCGCGCTGGACGCGTGGGTCGAGGCCGGGCACGCGGACCCGGCCCGGTTGTACTCGCTGCGCCGGCTGCTGAGCACGCGCGAGCGCGACGAGGGCGACTGACTCCGGGTGTCACCCCGGGTGTCCGCGCGGGTCAGCGCGGCGCCGCGAGGCTGTTCTGCACCGTGGGTTCCCAGACCGCCTTCGAACCGGACTCGCCCACCCGCACCACCTGGACGACCGCGAGCACCGCGGCGACCACGGTCAACGCGGCCACGATGGGGACCACGATCGGCGGTATCGTCCGCGGCCGGAAGGTCGCGGCGGCCCGATGCCGGGCGACCAGCAGCAGCACCAGCGTGACGCCGAGCAGGCCGAGCGCGTACCAGAGCATGTCCGCGCCCCGGTCCACGTGCGTCTGCACGGCGGCGTTGCGCGTGCCGTCGCCGAGTCGGTCCAGCCGGGCGAGCAGCTTCTCGCCGCTCTCCTTGGCGACGAAGGTGGTCAGCGCGGCGGCGGCGTCCAGGCCGACCACCCACCACCCGACGCGCAGCAGCCAGGGCCGGCGGACCGCCACGAGCACGCTCGCGATCGCCGCCACCGGCACGATGACCACCGCCAAGTGCACGACCAGGACGTGGAGGGGCAGGCCGGAGACGGTGTCGAACATGAAACGGCACTCCTAAGCGGTCGGGACCCGAGGGCGGGAACGACCCTCGCACAGACCAACGGCTCCCAGAGTGCCCGGGTTCAGCGGGTGTCGAACACTCGTCCCGCCCGATCCGTCACGGTCCGCTCAGGGGGGCCAGCCCTACCCCCGGTTCGGGTGACCGCCGGATGCCGGGCCCGGGCCCGCCGCTCATACAGTTTGGACAGCTTCGGATCACCTGTCGGGGAGAGTGTCATGAAAAGGCCGCTACGGACGTCATTGATCTTCTTCGGTGGGGTGTTCGCCATCGGGGGGATCCTGCTGGCGGCGTGGACCGGGATCACCGTGCTCTCCAGCCACGACGTGCGCGACCAGAGGGCCTTCACGCTGAGCAGCGGCAATCTGGTCATCGATACGGACAACGGCGGGGTCACCCTCGAAGCGGGTGAGCCCGGGAAGATCACCGTGGACCGCAAGGTCACCCACAGCATCAACGGCCCCGACCCGAGCTGGACCCTGGTGGGCAACCGGCTCGAGCTCCGACTGCACTGCCCGGGCTTCGTCAACGTCAACTGCGGGGGGTCGTACCGGATCAAGGTCCCGCTCGACGTGCCGCTGCACGTCTCCACCAACAACGGCCGGATCAGCGCGAACGGGCTGCGGCAGGACATGCGCTTCGATACCGACAACGGCGGCATCGATATCAGCGACAGCACCGGCGACCTGACCCTGGGCACCGACAACGGCGGCGTCTCCGTGGCTCGGGTGAACGCCGGCCGGATCTCGGTGGACACGGACAACGGCGGCGTCCGCCTGCGCCTGGACACCGCGCCCACGAACGTGAAGGTGCGCACCGACAACGGCGGCGTCCGGATCAGCGTGCCCGACGACCAGAACACCTACCGGGTCTCCACCAAGACCGACAACGGCGGGGTGCGCAACGACGTCGACAACGACCCGCGCTCGAACCGGGTGATCGACGTGGCCACGGACAACGGCGGGATCGACATCGAGCGGGTTCCGGCCCGCTAGGCACATCGCGCGAACCCCGGCCCGCCGGACACATCGCGCGGGCGGGCCGTTCAGACCACGAACGACCCGCCCGTGCGCCAGTAGACCCCGCCCTCGCGGCCGAGGAAGCCCTCGTCCACGAGGTGCCTGCGCAGCGCGGCGTGGTCGTCCATGAACCGGTGCAGCGTCTCCTCGATCTCGGCCTCGTCGTAGCGCACACCGGGTTCGAAACTGCTCGCGACGTGGTCGAGGACCACCAGCCGCTTGGCCCGCTGCACGGGCAACTGGCGGACCCGACCCCGGGCGAGGTAGGTGCGCAGCACCGCCGCCTCGGCGGGGCCCCGGTCGGCGAACGCGTCGTCCGGTTCCTCGCCCATCCCGGCCGCGGCCTGGGCGAGCGCCTCGGGACACGCGTGCCAACCGTCCCCGGAACGCGCGACCAGCCCCGCCGATTCCAGTCGGGCCAGCGCCTTGATCGCCTCCCGGAGCGAGAGCCCCGTCCGCTCGGCGATATCGGAGCTGAGACGGGCCTCCAGCACCAGCGCGGCGAACACCTTCAATCGGGTGTCGTCGGCGAGGAGACGGAGCAGTTCCGCAGGTTCGTCGGCCGGACCCATGTCTCCAGGGTAGGACGTCGGGCTCCGGCCGGGACGCGTTGGCGGACAGGATCACCCGGATGCCCGGGGCACGGTCAGTCGCCGCGTACGCCCAGCTCGTCGATGTGCGCGAGCAGGTCGCCCGGCTCGTCGTAGACCCGGAAGGCGTGCGCGCGTTCGAGCTCGTCCGCGCCGTAGCCGCCGGAGAGCAGCCCCACGCCCAGTGAACCCGCTCGGCGCGCGGCCAGCAGGTCCCAGATGCTGTCCCCGACCACGACGCACTGTGCCGGGTCGACCCCGAGCTTGGCGGCGCCGGCCAGGAACAGGTCGGGGTCCGGCTTGGCTCGGGCCACCTCGTCGCGGGTGACCATCGCCAGGTCGGCCGGCGCGCCGAGCTTGGCCAGCATCGGTTCGGCGCCGGCCCGCCGCCCGCTGGTGGCGATGGTCCACGGGATGCCCACCCTGGTGAGGTGGCGCAGCAGCTCCGGGGCACCGGGCAGGGGCTCCACGAACGGCACCCGGGCGGCGTAGTTGCGCCCGTGCGCGTCGGTCAACGCCTCGACCTGCTCGGGAGACAGGTCGATGCCCGTCTCGCGCTGGATGCCCTTGACGAACAGCCCGCCGCTCATCCCGACCTTGCGGTGGATCCGCCACATCGCCAGGTCGATGCCGGCCTCGCTGAGCGCCTCCTGCCACGACATGACGTGGTGGTAGACGCTGTCGACGAGGGTGCCGTCGAGGTCGAAGACGAAGGCGGGCGGGCGGGAACGCACAAGATCGGTCATACCGAAAATCTAGCCCGCTCTAGTCCTGAGCGCCCAGGTCCACCATGTCGGTGACCTCGGCGGCCCGGGCCCGTTCCTCCGCGCGGATGCGCCGGTCCCGGTCCAGCGCCTCGGCCTGGTCCTCGTCGTCGCGCATCATCCGCTCGACGTTGGAATCGCCCATGTCCAGCACCCCCATCTCGGCGAAGGTCTCCCGCGCCCTGGGCCCCCACAGGCCGATGTCCTTGATGCACGGCACGATCCGGCTGAACAACAACCGGCGGAACTCGCGCAGGTATTCGGAGTTCTCGGTGGCCTCGCGCGCCTCGACCTTGTCGATCTGGAAGTTCTCCCACACCTCCTCGTCGCGCAGCCGGTCGCGCATCAGGTAGCAGCCCTCGACCACGAACTCCTCGCGCTCGCCGCGCTCGGCGTCGGTCAACTCGCGGTAGTAGTCGCGCAGCGCCATCCGGCCGAACGCGACGTGCCGGGCCTCGTCCTGCATCACGTAGGCCAGGATCTGCTTGGGCAGCGCGACCGTGGTCAGGTCGCGCAACATCCCGAAGGCGGCCAGCGCCAGCCCCTCGATCAGCACCTGCATTCCCAGGTAGGGCATGTCCCAGCGAGCGTCCGACAGCGTGTCGTCGAGCAGCGACTTCAGGCTCGGGTTGATCGGGTAGTACAGCCCGACCTTGTCCTTGAGGAAGCGCGCGTACACCTCGGCGTGCCGGGCCTCGTCCATCACCTGGGTGGCCGCGTAGAACTTCGCGTCCAGGTCCGGGACCGACTCGGCGATCCGCGCGCTACAGATCAACGCGCCCTGTTCGCCGTGCAGGAACTGGCTGAACTGCCAGGCGATGGCATGCCGACCCAACTCGTCGCGCTCGCCCTGGGACATCATGTTCCAGCTTCGGGTGCCGTACAGCGTGTGCAGTTCCTCGGGCATGCCCAGCGGGTTCATCGGGTCCACCGGCAGATCCCACTCGATCCGCCGGGCGGCGTCCCACTGCTTGTCCTTGCCCTTGGCGTACAACGACAGGAGCCGGTCGCGGCCCTCGTCGTACTCCCAGTTGAAGCGGGCGGCCCCCGACGCGGGGACCTCCCAGACGGTCATGTCGGCGGGCAGCGCGTACAGGTCGTGCGTCGACACGGGCGTTCTCCTCGCGGCAGACGTGTGACGTGCGGGCGGCGGTAGCCGTGTACCGCTGTCCTACGCCCTCATCGCGCGGACCGGAACCCCTTCGGGACGATCGATTACCAGCGAGTAGCCTGACCGGTCCGCGATCCGCCCTTCGACTCGGCCCCGGGCGCCGCCCCGGCCCCTTCCCCGCCCGGCACCGGGGGCGGCGTGCCCGGCTTGGCCGGTATCGACAACGCGGTCCTGGCCTGCGCCGGGATGGCCGCGGCGGGTCCGGCCGCGGCGCCCAACCGACTGCGCAGCCGCTGCCGGCGCCGGCCCAGCGATCGGGTCGCGGCGGGATTGGCTCGGCGCACCTCCTCGGGCAGCGCGAACCACACCTCGACGACGGCCAACGCCTGCGGCCGCTCGCCCGCGCGCTCCAGCAGGTCGGCCGCGCGCTCGTAGGTCCACGGGGTGCGCATCTCGGCCCCGACACCGTGCAGCAGGGTGCCCAGTTCGCGCAGATCCTCGCGCTCGAAACGGTCCGCGAGCGGGGTGCCCTCCAGTGTCCAACCGTCCAGACTTCGACGCGGTTGGACGAGACCGGGTCCCGGTACGGCCTCTTTGCCGTGTGTCGCTCTGCGCCCGACCCCGAACAGTGCCATCGCGGTCCCGCACCCCCTCCGCCATCGACTCGTACTCGTAACACGCGCACCACCGACGAACGGTTGTCGACTCTCGCCGGCCGCGCTTGCTTGTCTGCCTAACGAGCGTACGAGGCCCCGGCGACGGCGCGTAAGTGTGTCCCTGCGCGCGGGGCGCGCGGACACCCGCGCGAGCCGCCGGTACTGTTCGGTCATGCCCGGCTATGACGACGACCTGCGCTTCGCCCACGTTCTCGCGGACGCCGCCGACGCGACCACCATGGACCGCTTCAAGGCGCTCGACCTGCGGGTCGAGACGAAGCCGGACATGACCCCGGTCAGCGACGCGGACAAGGCCGCCGAGGAGATCATCCGGCATCAACTCGGGCGCGGTCGGCCGCGGGACGCGGTGCTGGGCGAGGAATTCGGCTCGAGCGGCCACGGCCCCCGGCGCTGGGTGATCGACCCGATCGACGGCACCAAGAACTTCGTCCGCGGCGTTCCCGTGTGGGCGACGCTGATCGCGCTGATGGACGGCGACGAGTCGGTGATGGGCGTGGTCTCCGCGCCCGCGCTGGGTCGCCGCTGGTGGGCCGCGAAGGGCGCGGGCGCGTGGACCGGCCGCAGTCTGTCCCAGGCCTCGCGCTGCCGGGTGTCGAAGGTGGCCGCGATCGAGGACGCGTCGTTCGCGTACTCGAGCATGGGCGGTTGGGAGGAGCGCGGCCGGATGGACGACTTCCTGGACCTGACCCGGGCCTGCTGGCGCACCCGCGCCTACGGTGACTTCTGGTCGTACATGCTGGTCGCCGAGGGCGCGGTGGACATCTGCGCGGAGCCCGAGGTCAACCTGTGGGACCTCGCGCCGCTCTCGGTGATCGTCGAGGAGGCGGGCGGGCGGTTCACCTCGCTCGGCGGCGCTCCGGGCCCGGCCGGCGGCACCGCGGCCGCGTCCAACGGCCTGTTGCACGACGAGTTGTTGGATCGGCTCGGCGACCCGCACGGGCACGCTTGAGCGGATTCCGACGAATCGTCGGGTCCCACCCGAGCTACTCCCTTCGAGCGAGTTGCCCGCTATACCTTCCCTTGACCTTCCCGGGCATGTGACCATGTGAAAACAGGGCTTGTGAACTTGTGAATTCTTTCTCGAGCACACCCCCGCCCTGACATCCACGCCCCGACGGAGGTGGTGTCACATGTTCGTCCGCGACGGCATGAGCACGATCGTTCTGACCATCGGCCCCGCCCACACACTCCGCGCCGCGGCGCGCCTGATGTCCGCCCGCCAGATCGGCGCGGCGGTGGTGATCGACCCGGACACATCCGGTCTGGGCATCCTGACCGAGCGGGACATCCTGATGTCGATCGGCGCGGGCCAGGATCCCGACACCGAGTTCGCCGGCGACCACCTCACCTCGAACGTGGTCTTCGCGACCCCGTCGTGGACCCTGGCGGACGCGGCGGCGGCGATGACGCGCGGCGGCTTCCGCCACCTCATCGTGCTCGACGGTTGCGACGTGCTCGGCATCATCTCGGTCCGCGACATCGTGCGCTGCCAGATACACGAGGCCCAGCGGACCCAGGAGTTGGTGGGCTGAGCGCGGCGGGCGACCGGAGGCGGCCCGGTCGCCCGCGTCGGCCTCAGCCGACTCGCTCCCCGACGGCGCCCTCCCGGGTCCGGAACAGCCGGGCGGGCAAAGCCCGTTCGAACGTGCGCGAGTGGGTCGCGGCGAGCGGCCCGAGCACCGCCATCACCAGCACATAGCCGGCGATGAACGGCGCGAGTCGCGCGTCCAGACCGCCGGCTCCCGCCGCGAGCGCGGCCAGGACCAACGCGAACTCGCCTCGGGACAAGATCGTGAACACCACGTTCGATGCCTGCGACCGGTCGAGTTCGCAGATCCGCGCGGCGGCCACACCGGCGATGCCGTTGAGCACGATGGTCAGCAACACCGCGAGCGCCACCGGTCCGGCCACCCTCGCCAGGTCGCCCGGGTCGATCGAGAGCCCGAACGAGAAGAAGAAGATCGCCGCGAAGGCGTCCCGCAGTGGGTGCACCAGCGCGCGGATCCGCGGCGCGCTCTTGGTGGCGCCCAGGATCAGGCCGATCATGAACGCGCCCATCGCGTCCGAGACGCCGAGTTCCTCGGCCACCCCCGCGGTCAGGATCGCCAGGCCGGTGAAGATCACCACGAGCAGTTCGTCGTCCCTGGTCGAGATCAACCGGCCGACGATCCGGGTGCCCCAGCGCGCGATCGAGGCGAGCAGCAGCAGGAAGCCGAACGCCTTGCCGACGTCGAGCGCCGCCGCGCCCAGGCCCTCGGCCTCACCGAGCACCGGGGTGAGCACCGCGAGGTAGAGCGCGAGGAAGACGTCCTCGATCACGATCACGCCCAGGATCAACCGGGTCTCGGGATTGCCCAGTCGGCCCAGGTCGACGAGCACCTTGGTGACGATCGCCGACGAGGAGATGCCCAGCACCCCCGCGAGCACCATCGCCTCGCGCCATCCCCAGCCGAGCGCGAGCCCGAACAGGAAGCCGCCGCCGACGTTGAGCAGGAGGTAGAGCGCGCCCACGCCGACCAACCGGCGGCCACCGGCCACCAGGTCGTCGGTGTGGAATTCGAGCCCGAGGTAGAACAGCAGGAAGACCAGGCCGAGCGCACCGAGCAGTTGCAGGTCGGCCGGGTTGTCGACGAGGGCGATGCCGGGGGTGTTGGGGCCGAACAGGATGCCGGCCAGCATGAACAGCGGGATGGTCGGCAGCCCGATGCGGGCGCCGGTGCGGGCGAGGATTCCGGCGGCGAGGAATGCGCCGCCGAGCGCGATCAGGGCCTCCGCGAGATGCACGAAGATCACCGTCCTTCCGGGGCGGTGGTCGGGTCCGGGCGTCGTCGGGGACGGCTGGCGTCGGCTACGCCCTGTCCGGCGGTTCGTGGTGGATCAGCCGGACAGGGCCTGGGGCCGAGCGTCAGGTCCCGGCGCGGACCGGTGGTGCTCGTGCGGGAGGCGGGCGCGGGCCGCGGCCGGCGGGTGGATCGGTGCGCGTCCCGGCGACGGGCGGCACGGGTGTCGCCCGCGGCAGGCACGCGCCGGCGGCGACGAGGGTCGCGAGGTCGGGGTGCGGGTACGGGTCCGCCTCGGGCCGATCGAGTTCGCTCGCCGCGGGCAGCGCGGGGGTCGCCGAGGCGGGCCGGCAGTCCTGGGGTCGTTCGGGGCCGTGCGGGCCCCCGGGCACCGGGGTCGCGTGCACGTTGGCCGCGGCCACAGGCAGCGACCCGCCGGCTCCCTCGCCCCGGGCGAACCCGGCGCCGAAGGCGGCCACCAGGGAGAGCACGAAGAGCAACGCGACGACCGGCGCCGACCGGCGGTTCGGCCGCTGCGGCACACGTGCTCCCCTCCGCCCGGCGGGGCGCGTTCGATCGACTTGGCGAAAACTTTACCATCCGACGATCCGTGGGCCGGATCCGCGTGCACACCGGATCCGCGTACACATGAGCGCCGCCCGGTACCGATTCGCGGCTCAGGTACCGGGCGGCGGTTCCGGGGGGCGATCAGGCGCGCAGGTCCTTCACGGCAGCCGCGATCCGATCGCCGTAGGCCTGGTCGGCGGCCCGGAAGTGGCCGACGACGCGGTCGATGATGTCCTCTCGCGAGACCTGCGCCAGGAAGCCGGAGATGTTGGCCACCAGGCGGGCCTGCTCGTCCGCCGACATCAGCCGATACAGGTCGCCCGCCTGCACGTAGTCGTCATCCTGGGCGTGCGCCGGGGCCTCGTGGGTTCCGGTCGCGCCGGCCACCCCGGTCGGCGCCCACAGCGGCACACCGCTCTCGTACGGGCCGCCGAAGCTGTTCGGCTCGTAGTTCTTGGCCCGACCACCGGGGTTGGTCGCCATCTGCCCGTCCCGCCCGTGGTTGCGGGCGACCGTCGCGTGCGGCGCGTTGACCGGGAGCTGGGTGTGGTTGACGCCCACCCGGTAGCGGTGCGCGTCCGCGTAGGCGAACAGCCGGCCCTGGAGCATCTTGTCCGGGCTGGGGCCGATCCCCGGCACGAAATTGGCCGGGTTGAACGCCGCCTGCTCGACGTCGGCGAACACGTTCTCCGGATTGCGGTCCAGAACGAGCCGACCGACCTCGATCAGCGGGTAGTCGGCGTGCGGCCACACCTTGGTCAGGTCGAACGGGTTGAACCGGTAGGTCGCGGCCTCCGCGACCGGCATGATCTGCACCTTCAGCGTCCACGACGGTGCGACGCCGGCGTCGATCGCGTTGAGCAGGTCGCGCTGGTGCGAGTCGGCGTCGGCACCCGCGAGCGCGGCGGCGGCCTCGACGGTCAGGTTCCTGATGCCCTGGTCGGTCTTGAAGTGGTACTTCACCCAGAACGCCGCGCCCTCGGCGTTGACCCACTGGTAGGTGTGCGAGGAGAAGCCGTCCATGTGCCGGTACGACGCGGGGATGCCTCGGTCGCCGAACAGCCACGTGACCTGGTGGATGGCCTCGGGCGAATGCGACCAGAAGTCCCAGACGTTGTCCGCCTCCTGGCTGCCGGTGTACGGGTCGCGCTTCTGGGTGTGGATGAAGTCCGGGAACTTCAGCGGGTCCTTGATGAAGAAGATCGGGGTGTTGTTGCCGACGAGGTCGTAATTGCCCTCCTCGGTGTAGAACTTCACCGCGAACCCACGCGGATCGCGCACCGCGTCCGCCGAGCCGAGGTTGCCGGCGACGGTGGAGAAGCGGGCGAACACCTCGGTACGACGGCCCGGTTCGGCGAGGAAGTGCGCCCGGGTGAACCGGGACACGTCCGCGGTGACCTCGAAGTGGCCGAAGGCGCCCGAGCCCCGCGCGTGCACCACGCGCTCCGGGATGCGCTCGCGGTTGAACCGGGCCAACTTCTCGATCAGGTACTGGTCCTGGAGCAACAACGGCCCGCCGGGGCCCGCGGCCTGGCTGTTCTGGTTGTCGGCCACCGGTGCGCCGGATTCGGTGGTCAGCGTGTTCGGCTGCTGCGACATGGTCTGCGTCTCCCCTGGCGTTGCTCGTGCTGTGATCCGACGCCCAACCTAGAGCCAAGTTTGGACTTTGTCCAGAATAGTATTTAGACCAGTTCCAATCATGGACGTGTATCTTCGTTCCCATGAGCGACCTTCTGGAGCGACTGCGCGCGCGGGGATGGCGCCTGACCGCGCAACGTCGTGTGGTGGCCGAGGTCCTGAACGGGGACCACGTGCATCTGACCGCCGACGAGGTGCACGCGCGGGCCGGCGAACGGCTGCCGGAGATCAGCCGGGCGACCGTCTACAACACGCTGGGCGAACTCGTCCTGCTCGGCGAAGTGCTGGAGGTGGGCACCGACAAACGCGCGAAGCGGTACGACCCCAACGCCCACACCGCGCACCAGCATCTGGTGTGCGGCGCGTGCGGGACGATCCGCGATGTGCACCCGGACTGCGACCCGGTCGCCGGCCTCCCCGAGGCGGAGCGCTTCGGCTTCGACATCTCCGGCGCCGAGATCACCTTCCGCGGCATCTGCCCGGACTGCAAGCGCCCCTGAAGTGGCAACACCCGCGCCGGGGCACGGGTCAGGGGGACGCGGTCCGCCGGACCAGGTGGACCGCGCCGGCCCGGGCCGCCCGGCGCAGCGCGGACCGCTCCGCGTCCAGGTGCGCGTGCAGGATGTCCAGGTCCTCGTCGCCGCCGCACTCGGCGAGACCGAGCAACATCCCCGGCGACGCCTGGGCGCGCAGGAAGTCCCGGTAGGCGGCGGCCGGATCGGTACCCCCGGCCCGCAGTCTGCGCCGCGCGGCGTCACGCACCTTGGGCGAACGATCCGCCAGGGCGCCCGCGAGCGCGGCCGGTTCCGTCCCGGCCGGCAGTACCTCGACCGCCCGCTCACGCACCCGCGGGTCGGGCACCCGCAGCAGCCGCAACGCGACGTGATGCCGGTCCCGACCGCGCAGGCGGGCCAGCAGCGCATGCCCGGCGGCGGTCCGGCACGCGTGGTCCGCGTCCCGCAGCGCGATCGCCAACAGGGCCGCCTCGTCCAGGAGTTCGACCCCCAGGCGACGCACGCTGGGCTCCTTCTCGGCGGCCAACGCACGCCCCACGGCGTCCTGACGCGGATGTGCGAGCAGCGCCTGGCGATAGGCGTCCAGCACACCCTTGGACCGGGCCCGCCCGCTGAGGGCGTCGAGCACGGGCACCACCGCCCGCACCTCGTCCGGCTCGTCGTGCCAGCGCAGCGCGGCCAACGCCCGATCGCGCACCGAGTCCACCCAGTCGTCGGTGCGCAACGCCAGGAAGACCGCGGCCAACGGCCCTGGCTCGGCCGCCAGCCGAACCACCGCCTCCTCGCGCAGCCCACCGTTCTCGTCCATGCTCGACACCGCGGCCACCAACGGATGCGGACGCGTACGCAACAACACCCGGGCCGGCCCCAATCCGCCGAGCACCCCCACCGCCGACCTCGGGCGAGCGGCCCGATCCACCCGCACGAGGGTGCCTGCGGACAACCCGACCACCCGCGCCACCACCGCGTCCAGGTCCCCGTCCCCCGTCAGCGCCACCCCCCGCAAATACGCCACCAACTCCGCCGGCCCGCCACCCCCGGGCCACTCCCCCACAACAATCCCCGCGTCCCCGACCCCCCGGCCCCGCCACAACCGCCCACGCCCCATAACCCGCCTCCCGTCCATCCCTCAGCCCACCACACCCCCACCCCCGACAACCCACCGCCCCACCGGATCCACCCCACCCGACACCCAAGAACCCTCAACCACCACAACACCGAGCCCGCCCAGCCAACCCGGCGCTCGAAGACACCAAATACGCCCAACACCCACCCGCAGCCAACCCACCCGACCACACCAAATCAGCCCGTCCGGCGCCTGAGAACCCCCGACCCCACCACCCCACCCGACCGCAAAATCAGCCCGTCCGGCGCTTGAGGACCCCAAAGCCGCCCAACACCCGCCCGCAGCCAACCCACCCAACCGCACCACATCCAGCCCGTCCGGCGCTTGAGGACCCCAAATCCGCCCAACACCCACCCGCAGCCAACCCACCCAACCGCACCAAAATCAGCCCGTCCGGCGCCTGAGGACACCCGACCCGGCAACACCCAGCACGGCAACCCACCCCGACCGCAGCACATCCAGCCCGTCCGGCGCTTGAGGACCCCAAATCCGCCCAACACCCACCCGCAGCCGACCCACCCGAGCGCACCAAAATCAGCCCGTCCGGCGCTTGAGGACACCAAAGCCGCGCAACACCGAACCGCGTCGCGGAGCCAACCTCAACTCGCCAGCGACTCCGCACGAAACGCGTCGAGCAGCCGCTGCGCCTTCGCCGCGACCTCCGCGGGACCGTGCTCCACCGCTGGCCCACACCAGTGCTCCGCGTCGGCCAGATCCCCACGCCGCAGCGCCAACACCACCAGCCGCAACGCCGCCCGCCCGTGCCCTCCGCGCGCCGCCACCGTCAGCCACGGCTCCGCGCCCTCCGGGTCCCCGTGCCGCAGGTGCAGCAGCGCCAGGTTCCACGCGCCCGAGACACTGCCCGCCTCGGCCGCGACCTTGAACCGCCGCGCCGCCGACTTGTCCTCGCCGCGTCGCGCACACAGCACCCCGCAGCGCAGCGCCGCCGTCACGTGCCCCGCGTCCGCGGCCACCCCGTACCAGCGCTCCGCCTGCTCTCCCGCCCCCGCGTCCGCGAGCATCGCACCGAGCCGAAACGCCGCCGTCGGCCGATCCGCCCGCGCCGCCGTCTCATACGCGCGCGCCGCCCCCTCGGCATCGCCACGACGCTCCAGCAACAGCCCCAACTGGAGCGCCGCGTCCGCGTGTCCGGCCTCCGCCGCCCGCTGCCAGCACGTCTCGGCGGCGTCGTCGAGACCGTTGCGCGAGTGCAGGATGCCCAGGTTGTACGAGCCGTCCACGCTGCCCGCCTCGGCGGCCCGCGCGAACCATATCCGCGCCTCCTCGTCGTCCCCGCGCTCCAGCAGCAGCCCGGCCAGCGCGTTGGCCGCGTCCCCGTGCCCGGCGTACGCGGCCATCCGGAACCAGCGCTCGGCGCCCGCCACATCCTCGTGCTCGGCGTGCAACAGGCCCAGGTTGAAGGCCCCGTTGCACTCACCCGCCGCCGCGGCCCGCTCGTACCACCGGGCCGCCTCACCGGCGCGCCCACCGGCGGCGAACCACGCGCCGAGCGCGTTGGCCGCCGTACCGTCGCCGGACTCCGCGGCGACCTGCCACCACCGCACCGCGCCCTCGACGTCGCCCGAGTCCTGCAACAGGAACCCGAGCGCCCGGGCGCCCTCGGCATCGCCCTCCTCGGCGGCGAGCCGGTACCACCCAATCGCCTCGGCGGTGTCCCCCGCGCGCTCCAGCGAGGTCGCCAGCCGCACCGCGGCCCGCACATGGCCGCACGAGGCCGCGCGCAGGAACCACGTCGACGCCGCGCGCTCGTCGTCGCGCTCCTGCCCCATCCGGCCGAGCCGATAGGCCGCCTCGGGATGCCCCGCCTCGGCCGCCCGGCGATACCACCGCTCGGCCCCGGCCCGCCCGGTCAGCTCGAAGAACTCGCCCAGCGTGAGCGCGGCCCGCACATGCCCCGACTCGGCCGCGTTGCGCAGCCAATAGACGCCCTGCCCGGACAGATCGTGGTACTCGCCCACACCCGCGCCCCCGCCCGCGCCGGCACCCGCCCGCGCCGCGTCGGCCTGATCCAGCAGCAGCGCGCCGAGCGAGAACGCCGCGATCCGGCTGCCCGCCTCGGCCGCCCGGTGCCACCACAACGACGCCGCGTCATCCCGCCCCTGACGGTGCATCAACACGCCGAGGTTGGTCGCCGCGCCCCGGTGTCCCGCCTCGGCGGCCCGGCGCAACAACTCGGCGGCCTCGTCCTGTTCGCCCCGCTCGAGCAACATCAGCGCGAGGGTGTTCGCGGCGGAGGGGCTGCGGCCGGCCCGCTCGCGATAGCGTCGCTCGAGTTCGGCCGACTCGTGTCGATCCAGCGCCTCCTGCCCCTCGACGCTGCCGCCGGGACTACGCCGGCGCGGTCGGAACGGAACCAGGACCGCGTAGTCGTCGGGATGTGCGGGAGCGGTCGCGGCAGCGGCCCGACCGCGGTCCAGGACCACGGTGTCGGGGCCCTCCGGCACCGCTTCGAAGACGTCCGGATCCGGCGGTGGGTGCTCCCCCCGCCGTCCGCGATGTCCCTTCCACGCCCCCATGAGTCCATCGTGGCATCTCGGGCCACATCCATGCAGTCGCGATTCGGCAACGACCCACCCGACTCGGACCGAATTGTGGCGGAACACACCTTGTCGGCGCACGCACGAAGGGCCCGGTCGTGAGACCGGGCCCTTCGATGTGGTAGCGGGGACAGGATTTGAACCTGCGACCTCTGGGTTATGAGCCCAGCGAGCTACCGAGCTGCTCCACCCCGCGTCGGTAGACCCAACTGTACGACAGCGCCCCGGGGCAGGCAAATCCGCTCCGAGGCCGCCCCGGGCGCCCGACACGGCGCCCTCGCCCCGCGCGCATCGGCGTGTCCGCCGGGAGAGCGGCCGGATTCAGACCATGGGGTGAACATGCGCGCACCCGCGGCGCGCCCCACGCACTTCCCCTTTGGCGGCAATTACCCCTGGTTGCCCAGGAGTTCGATTGCGCCACAACCGGGTTGCCGGCCAATCCGAAACACGATCGGGTCTCGACATGGGGCCGGAAGCCGTCATGGCGTCCCCCCGATGGGGTACGGTCTGCGTCGTGGTCATATCAGGATTGGACCATCCGAGCATGCCGCGCCGAGTCCCGGTTCCGCCGATGGACGTAGGCCGAAGCGGCGTGGGCGAGCGCCTCGAGCGGCACCTCGCCCTCATCGGCCATGCCACGACGCAGGAGACGGCGAACAGCCTCGAATCGGCCGCCATCATCCAGAGCCTGGCTCCGCGCAACGATCAGCGCGGCACCCATCGGCTGGCACGCGTGACGTTGATGGCTCCGCTGCGCGCCAAGCGCCGCCGCCAGATCGCGCTCTAGTCCGACACCCTCAGGTCCGTGCGCCTCCGCCCGACTCTCCGAGTCGGGTCATGCCCCGAACCGGATCGCGGCCGACCCGACCGATCCTGCCGGCGGACATCGAGCAACGCGGCAGGACACGTGACTCACAGCACAAAAGAGTGAGAGGCCCGGTTCCCCAGGGAACCGGGCCTCTCACGTTTCACCAAGTAGCGGGGACAGGATTTGAACCTGCGACCTCTGGGTTATGAGCCCAGCGAGCTACCGAACTGCTCCACCCCGCGATGTGTTGTGCCTTGAGCTTACGTGACCCGAGGCCGCACACCAAATCGATAACGCGACGGGCCCGCCCCCCGAGGAGGACGGGCCTGCGTCACGCGTCACGCACCGGTGGTCACGGCTTGGGCGCCGTGGAGGCCGGTGGCGTCCCGCTCGCGGGCGGCGTCGACGCCGGCGGGGTGCCCGCCGGTGGCTGCGCCGCCTGCTCGGCCGCGATGGCCTTGTTCACGGCGGCCTGGAGCCGCTTCTGCGCCTCGCCGTACTTGGCGAAGTCACCGGCCTTCATGGCCGCGTCCGCGTCCTTGAGTGCCTGGTTGGCCTCCTCCAGCGCCTGCTTGACCGTCGGGTTCTCGGTCGTCGGCGGCGGCGTGGTGCCGGTGCCCGGCGGGGTGCCGGTGGACGGCGGCGTACCGGTGTCGGTCGGTGGCACCGTCGTGGTCGGCGAACCGCTGAACACCTTGCTCAGGGCCTGATCCAGCGTGTCCTCGAAGGCGATGCTGCCGCCGTAGGAGACCAGCACCTTCTGCAGCACCGGATACGACCCGGCGGCGTTCGCCTGGACGTACACCGGCTCCACGTACAACATGCCGCCGCCCACGGGCAGGCTCAGCAGGTTGCCGTAGACCACCACCGAGTCACCGCGCTGCAGGATGTTGATCACCTGGGCGACCGCGGCGTTCGACTTGAACTGGTTCTGCATCTGATCCGGACCCAGGATCGCCGTGTTCGGCGGCAGACTCAGGAGTCTGATCTTCCCGTAGCCCGGTGACCCCGGTTCGGAGTTCACCGCCATGAAGGCCGCCAGGTTCTGCCGTTCCTTCGGCACGAACGTGCTGGTCAACTGGAACGACTGCTGCGCGTCGGGCGCACCGCCCGGCGTCGCGGACGGCATCTTCATCGACAGGTAGTACGGCGGCTGGTCGCCCGAGCCCGGCACCCGGCCCGTCGGGTCCTTGGGGACCTTCCAGAAGTCGGAGCCGTTGAAGAACGTGCGCGGGTCGGTCACGTGGTACCGGGTGAGCAGATCGCGCTGCACCTTGAACAGGTCCTGCGGGTAGCGCAGGTGCTCCATCAGGGTGGGCGGGATCGTGTTCTTCTTCTTGATCGTGTTCGGGAAGGCCTTCATCCAGGTCTTCAGGACCGGGTCCTTCTCGTCCCACTGGTAGAGCTTGACCGAGCCGTCGTACGAGTCGACCGTCGCCTTCACCGAGTTGCGGATGTAGTTGACGTTGCCGGTGTTGCCGACCGCCCCCCGGGCCCGGTCCTCCGCGTTCAGCGAGTCCGCGGTGGCGTCGCCCAGCGTGGTGCGGGTCGCGTACGGATAACCGTTGCTGGTCGTGTACGCGTCGACGATCCACTGCACCTTGCCGTCTATCACCGCCGGGTACGGGTCACCGTCGATGGTCAGCCACGGCGCGACCGCCTCGACCCGCTCCTTGGGCGTGCGGTTGTACAGGATCCGGGAATCCTTGTTGATCGTGTCGGAGAGCAGGATGTTGCCCTCCTGGAACTTCGTCGCGTACAGCAGCTTGTTGAACATGCCGCCGATCGGGACGCCGCCCTTGCCGTTGTACGTGTAGGTGGCCTGGCCGGACGCGGTGTCGGTCGGGTAGTCCACCTCCGTCGGCGTGGTGTTCTTCGGCGCGCCCACGATCGAGTACTCGGTGGTCGACTCGCCGAAGTAGATCCGCGGCTGGTACGGACCGAGCGGGCTGGGCGTCTCCGCCTCCTGCGCGTCCGTACGGATGTTGCCCTCGATGTAGACGGGCTTGCCCTCGCGGTCCACCCGGGTGCCCTCGGCCGCGACGACGCCGTAGCCGTGGGTGTACTTGGTGTGGTCGTTGACCCAGTTGTGGCTCTGACCACCCTTCGGGTTGAGCTCGCGCAGCGCGATCACGGTGTCCTGCATCTTGCCGTCGATCATGTAGCGGTCGACGTCGAGCGTGGTCTGGAAGCCGTAGTACTGCCGCAGCTGCTGCATCTGATTGAACGTCGGCGAGACGATGTTCGGGTCGAGCAGGCGGATGCTGGCCGTGTTCGCGGCCTGGTCCTTGAGCTCGGGCTTGGCCTCGACGTTGCCGTCGTACCGCTCCGGCTCCACCTTGTCGATGCCGTACGCGTCGCGCGTCGCCTGGATGTTGCGCTCGATGTACTTGGCTTCCTTGGCCTGCTGGTTCGGCTTGACCTGGAAGCGCTCGACGATGGCCGGGTACAGCCCGCCGATGAGCACGGCGGAGAGCACCATCAGGCCGAAGCCGATGATCGGCAGCGCCCACGTGCGGCGGAAGACGTTGACGAAGAACAGCGTCGCGCAGATCAGCGCGACGATGAACAGGATCGTCTTGGCCGGCAATACCGCGTGCGCGTCGGTGTACCGCAGGCCGGTGAATTGCGAGGCCTGCTTGAAATCACCGGACGAGACCGCGAGCGAATAGCGGTCGAGCCAGTACGCGACGGCCTTGAACAGCACGAAAAGGCCGAGCAGCAGCGAAAGATGCGCCTGCGCGGCCGGTGTCGCCCGCGACCCCGGGCTCTGCACCCGAAGTCCGCCGTAGAGGTAGTGCGTGATCACCGCGAGGACGAGGCCGACGACGACCGCGACGAACGCGAAATTGATCAGGAACCGATAGAACGGCAGGTCGAACGCGTAGAACGAGACGTCCTTGTGGAACTGCGGGTCCTTGGTCCCGAACGAGACCCCGTTCACGAACTGGAGCCACGTCTTCCACTGTCCCGACGCCGACGTGCCGGCGATGATGCCGATGATGACCGACAGGCCGATCAGCAACCACGTGCGGAACGGGGTGATGGCCGACCGGTATCGGTCGAGACTCTGTTGCTCCAGCGACATCCCGCGAAAGGCCGGGCGCAGTCGATAGGCGACATACACGTTGGCGCCGACGGCCCCGGCCATGAGCAGACCGAACACCAGGAACAACCCGATGCGCGTCCACAGCTTGGTCGTGAATACGTTTCCGTAGCCGACCGACTTGTACCAGAGCCAATCCGTCCAGAAATTCGCGAACAGCACCCATGCGACAACGATCACCACGAGGATCGCCAGCGTCAGGAGCAGGGTTCTGGACCTGCGGGACGGAGCTCCCATTCTGATCCGACGGCCACCTGAGCCGCCTCGTTCGGGCATCTGAAAAACCAAGGGTGCGCACCTCGATCATTACCTGGACGCGCCCGGTCGGCGCTCGATGGGTCAACTTACCGAGACAGGACGTGGTTCCCCACAGACACGGCCGATACAGGCTCGTGATCCGCCGTGGGGCGAAGACGGGAAGATGGGGTCATGACCGTTGCACTCACCCAGGCCCTCGTCGAGATCGAACGCCACGTGGCGGCGTACGGCTGGGACCAGCAGGCCCGCCTCTACGCGCTCGTGGACACCGCGGAATTGGCCCGTACCGAACCCGACCTCGCCGCACAGCTCGGCTTGTCCGCCGACCGTGACGCGCCCATCGACACCCTTACTCCGATCGAGCAGGAGGAAGTCCCCGAGAACGTCGCGATCGACGAGTTCCTGGCCAGTATCGCGTGGCCGGACGCGGTGCTCGGCTGCGCGCTGGTGGTCGAGCGGCTGATGTTGCCGCCGTCCGCCGAGGCGACCATGCCCGCGGTGGGCAGCGATCGGGAGATCCACGAGTGGGTGGCGTCGCACCCGCAGCGGCAGGAGGTGCGGCTCGCGGTCGGCGTGCTGCGCGACGGATCGCGCGAGTCGGCGGTTCGGCTGCGGGACAAGGACGACGACTCCGAGGTGCTCTCCGGCGCGGATCTGGTGCCGGGGCTGGCCGAGGCGCTGCTGGCCACGTTCGGCGAGGGAGACGAGGACGAGGACCGATAGTCCCCGAGGGGGTCCGCACCGGTCACGCATGACATTCCGTCAGCGTGCCCTGGCCGGTGCGGATCGTCTCCAGGGCCTTGAGCGCGTCGTCCAGGGTCTCCACCTGGATCAGGGTCAGCCCGCCCGGCTTGGTCTGCGCGGCGGCGGTGCAGTTGGCCTTGGGCGTCAGGAAGTACTTCGCGCCCTGCCGGCGGGCCCCGATGGTCTTCATCTGGATGCCGCCGATCGCGCCGACCTTGCCCGCGTCGTCGATGGTGCCGGTGCCGGCCACGAACTTGCCGCCGGTCAGGTCGCCGGGGCTGAGCTTGTCCACGATGCCGAGCGCGAACATCATCCCCGCGCTCGGGCCGCCGACGTCCTCGAGGTGGATCTCCACCTTGAACGGGAACTTGGGCAGGATGCCCGGCGTGATGCCGACCAGGGCCCGACCGTCGTCCTCGGCCTTGCGGGTCACCACCTGCACGTCGCGCCGGGTGCCCCGGGCGTCCGCGGGGTCCACGGTGAGCGTGACGCTCTCGCCGGCCTGGTGCCTGGTGATCGCCGCGGCGACATCCTCGGGCTTGCCGATCGGCGTCCCGTCCACGGCCAGGATGATGTCGCCGGCGTGCAGCTTGCCGAGCGCGGGCGCGTCCTTGGCCACCGTGGACACGATCACCTGCTTCTCGATCGGGATGTTCAGCGCCGCGAACGCCGCGACCTTGGCGTGCTCCTGCGACGAGCTGAACTCCTCGGCGTTCTCCCGCTCGACCTCGGCCGCGGACTTGTCGTCGGGGTACAGCGACTTCTTGAGCACGACGTCCGAGTCGCCCTTGACCCAGCCGGCGAGCGCGTCGAGCAGCGGCATGTCGTAGGACTTGTTGGTCACCGACACCGTGGTCATGTTCAGGTGGCCGCTGGTGGGATACGTCTCGTGGCCCGAGATCTCGATGACCGGCTTGCCGCCTTCGTCACCGAGCGTGTTGTACGTGGGCCCGGGGCTCAGCTCGGCGTAGGGCACCGGCGCGAACAGGACGGCGCAGGCCAGGGCCAGCAGCAACAGCCCCGAGACGACCAGTGTGGCGGTGCGGCGCGACATGCGCCCGACCCTACGGCACCCGGGTTTTCCCGGTGTGGCCCGGGCCGTCACGGGGTTTCGCAGCCCGGTTCCGGGGCCGGTCCGGCGACGTCGTCGGGGGTGGGTTCGGATTGCACCGGGGTCGCCGTGCGGACCCGGTCCAGGGCCGCGCTCCATTCCGCGAAGTCGGACATCGAGTCGTGCATGCTCGGCGTCCGGAAGGACCGACAGGTCCACGCCGCCCAGCAGACCGCGAGCACGAGCGCGACCCCCGGAATTGCCCACCACCACGCGACAGACGCCATGACGTACTCCGTCCACAGGAGGGGGGAGGGTGACGGCTTAAATCATATGTATGTGGTGGAGATGGTGCATTTCCGCTGCTCCGAGGTGGGTGTGACCTCGGGGACGGGTGGGATCGGAGTGGGTTCCCGGGCCGGGTTCAGCAGGCGCCGACCCAGTCCGAGTCGCCGTCCACGAAGTGCTGGAGCTTCCAGATCGGCACCTCGTGCTTGAGCTCGTCGATCAGCCGCCGGCACGCGGTGAACGCCTCCGCGCGATGCGGGCAGGAGACGCCGACCACGACCGCGAGGTCGCCGATCTCCAGCCGGCCGACCCGGTGCACCGCGGCCATCGCGCGCACCGGCAGGTCGGCGGCGATCTTCTCCATCACCCGACGCAGCTCGGCCTGGGCCGAGGGGTGCGCGGAGTACTCCAGCGCGGTGACCGAGCGTCCACTGTCGGCGTTACGGACCGTACCGACGAACAGGCTCGTGCCACCGGCCGACGGGTCGCCGAGCGCGGCAAAAACCTCGTCGACGGACAACGGCGTGTCGCGGATCTCGGCGATGCGGATGACGTCCATACCGGGCAGTATCGCGCGCGACCGGTCGAGCGCGATCATCCCGGTCCCCTCGTGCACGTGTGCGCGTCGTCCGCGGGTGCCGGGCCCGTCCGCCCGGCACTCGCGGACGGGCCGCTCGTGGACGGCGGGGTCGGCGAAGGTCAGAAGCCGCGACGCCGGCGCCGGACCTTGCGCACGATCGCGGCCGTGCCCACCAAAGCCACGGTCGCGCCCGCCGCGCCGAGCGTGGTGGCGTCCTTGCGGCCCAGTCGGCGGGCCACCAGCGCGTGCCGCCCGTCGACGTCCTCCAGCAGCACCGCGAAGGCCGCCTCGTTGGTCCACACCGGGCGCCAGCCCGCCGCGCGCAGTCGCTCGGAGGGCACCACCCAGCCGTGCATCGTGTACGCGAGGTCGCCCGCCGGCGCGGGCGTGATGCCCAGCCGGTGCAGCCGTTCGGCGGTGCCCAGGGCCAGGGACGCGGGCAGCTCCATCCGGCGCATGCCGGACAGTTCCTCGATCTCCTCCTGTTCGAGCCAGCCCTCGGAGCCGACGGTGACCACACCCTCGACCCGGCCCAGCGCGGCGAACTCCAGCGCGGAGGCCAGGTCGTCGAGGTGGCAGAACTGCCAGCGCGGCTGCCCGCCGGAGACCACCAGCAGGCGCGGCGCCTCGAAGTGCCGGGTCATCACGCTGTCCGCCTCGGGCCCGCCGACCAGCGTCGCCGGGCGCACCACGGTGACCTTGACGTGCGGGTGGGCGCGGGGGGTGCGCTCGGCCAGTTCCTCGATCTCCAGCAGATCGCCGACCAGCGACGCGTCCGCCGTGGCGCGCAGCGGCGCGTCCTCGGCCAGTGGTACGGCGTTGTCCGGCAGCGCGCCGTAGACCATCGCCGAGGTGCACAGCACCACCCGGGGCACCCGGGCCGCGGCGGCGGCGGTCAGCACGGTCTGGGTGCCGCGCACGTTGCGGGCGCCGCGGGCGCGGGGTTCGGAGTCGAGCGACATGTCGAGCGCGAGGTGCACCACCACGTCCACGCCCTCCAGCCGACCGGCCAGGGCGGGGTCGCGGACGTCCATGATCCGCCACTGTGCGCCGGGAATCTCACCGCGCCGCTCGTCGATCGCGATCAGACGTTTGACCTGGTCGTTCGCGGCCAGGAGGGACGCGACGCGATGACCGAGGCCGGCCGCGGCACCGGTGACCGCGATGACCGGGCGCACCCGGGGCACACTCTTGTCCGAGGGCTGGTCCGAGGCCGAGGGAATGGGCTCCGGAGCGGTCTCCGAGGCATCGGTCCCGGTGCCATCGCTCGTGCTCTCCCGCCCGCTCCGCCCAGAGCGAACGCGTGGGGGCTGGGAACTCACTGGCGGTCTCCCGTGGTTAGTTTGGTACGAGCGGTTCGTCAAGAAAGGTACGCGCGACTGCTTGCCTTTCCTGTCAGTGTCCGCGATCCATCCTGCCGGAGGTGTTGTTGTGATCTTCACGCCAGGCGCGTTTCGGCCTTTGCGCGGCGTCGCCTCCGACCGGGACGGCGGACCGGCCGAGCGAGACGAGGTAACCGTGAGTCAGCATCGAGTGGTCGGGCCCGAGGGCGCCGCACACCTGGACAACGTAGAGGGGCCCAACCATGGCTGACTTCCCCTTCGGCTTCGGCAAGCCCTCGGGCGACGACGATCCCGATCGCCCCGGCGGCGGTTCCGGCGGCTCGAATCCGAACGACCCGTTCGGCTTCGGCGCGGCCGGCGGTGACCCGAACAACCCGTTCGGCGCGCTGTTCGGGCAGATGAACCAGGCCGACCTGGGCGCGGCCTTCCAGCAACTGGGCAAGCTGCTGTCCTACGAGGGCGGCCCGGTCAACTGGGACCTGGCCCGCGACATCGCCCGGCAGACCGTGGCCCAGCAGGGTGACGCGTCGATCGGCGCGGTCGAGCGGTCGGGGGTCGAGGAGTCGGTGCGGCTGGCCGAGCTGTGGCTGGACGAGGCCACCTCGCTGCCCTCCGGTGTGCACACCACGGCCGCCTGGAGCCGCTCCGAGTGGATCGAGGCGACGCTGCCCCAGTGGCGCGCGCTGGTGGAGCCGCTGGCCACCCGGGTGGTCGCGGCCATGGGCGAGATGATGCCCGAGGAGATGCAGAGCATGGCCGGGCCGCTGCTCGGCATGATGCGCGGGATGGGCGGCGCGATGTTCGGCGCCCAGGTCGGGCAGGCGCTGGGCGCGCTGGCCGGCGAGGTGGTCGGCTCGACCGACATCGGGCTGCCGATCGGGCCCGCGGGCAAGGCCGCGCTGTTGCCGGCCAACCTGACCGCGTTCGGTGAGGGCCTGTCGGTGCCGCAGGACGAGGTGCGGCTGTACCTGGCTCTGCGCGAGGCCGCGCACCAGCGACTGTTCGCGCACGTGCCGTGGCTGCGGCAGCACCTGTTCGGCGCGGTCGAGGCGTACGCGCGGGGCATCAAGGTGGACATGAGCAGGCTGGAGGAGGCCGCGGGGCGGATCGACCCGAGCAACCCCGAGGCGCTCCAGGAAGCCTTCTCGCAGGGTCTGTTCGAGCCCGAGGAGACGCCGGAGCAAAAGACCGCGCTGTCGCGTCTGGAGACGGCGCTGGCGCTCGTGGAGGGCTGGGTGGACGCGGTCGTGCACAGCGCGGCCGCACCCCGGCTGCCCTCGGCGGGCGCGCTGCGCGAGACGCTGCGTCGGCGGCGCGCGACCGGCGGTCCGGCCGAGCAGACCTTCGCCACCCTGGTCGGCCTGGAACTGCGCCCGCGCCGGTTGCGCGACGCGGCCCGGCTGTGGGCCTCGCTCGCGGACGCGCGCGGCGTCGACGGCCGGGACGCGGTGTGGCAGCACCCCGACCTGCTGCCGACCGCCGACGACCTGGACGATCCGGACGGCTTCGTGCACCACGCCGAGCTCGACCTGTCCGGCCTGGACGCCGAGCTGGACGCGGACCTGGACAAGCTGGAGTCGACCAAGCCCGAGGGCGACCGGCCCGGCGACGAGCAGGCCGGCGACGACAAGCCGGCCGGCGAGCCGGGTCGCGGCGAGGACTCGACGGGCGAGGACGACGGGAAGAAGGGGCCCGGCGCGTGAGCCTACGGCTCGACGCGGTCGACGTGCTGTCGAAGTGGGACGCGCCCGACGACCGTGCGGACCGACTGCGCGGGGCGTACCTGGAGCACTTGGCGGCGCACGAGGACGGCATGCTCAAGGCCTGTCGGGACGGGCACGTGACGGCGAGCGCGGTGATCGTGGACGCGGCCCGGGCCCGGGTGCTGCTCACCCTGCACGCGAAGATCCGCAGGTGGTTGCAGACCGGCGGGCACTGCGAACCGGTGGACCGCACGCTGGCCGACGCGGCGCTGCGCGAGGCGCGCGAGGAGTCCGGGATCGCCGGGCTGACCCTGCTCGCGGGCGGTGCGCCGGTGGGCCTGGACCGGCATCACACGCCGTGCGCGGTGCACCTGGACGTGCAGTACGTCGCGCTGGCCCCGCCCGGCGCGACCGAGCTGATCAGCGAGGAGTCGCTGGATCTGCGCTGGTTCGCGTTCGACGCGCTGCCCGCCGACACGGACGACTCGGTGCGTGCGCTGGTGGCCCGGGCCCGCGAGGCGGTCTGAGCCGCGCAAGCGCCACGAGGGGGGGGGGGGGGGGGGGGGGGGGGGGGGGGGGGGGGGGGGGGGGGGGGGGGGTGGGGGGGGGGGGGGGGGGGGGGGGGGGGCGGGGGAGGAT